>NZ_JBDZDI010000018.1:0-113234 GCF_040044975.1 Gordonia oleivorans | reverse complement strand
GTTTCCACCAACCACCCACAGTCAAACGACCGCAGCAACGCGTCGCCATCAACCTGCACCACCAACCCACCGCATAACACAACAAAATCGGGAACTGACTCACCACAGCTTGACACTCACCGGACAGCGCTCGCCCCACCACTGACAGCGCTCACTCAAGCGCTATCAACGTTGATGAGAGCGCTGTCAACACTGTCGAAAGCGCTGTCAACGTCGCGGGTTCACGAGAGCGCTGTCAACGTGCCGGGGTAACCAACGGCTGACCGACCGCTATTCGACGAGCGCGGTCGCCACCGCGGCGATCCCTTCGCCGCGTCCGGTCATCCCCAGGCCGTCGGTGGTGGTCGCCGACACCGAGACGGGCGCACCGAGCGCTTCGGAGAGCACCCGCTGCGCTTCCTCGCGACGCGGACCGATCTTGGGGCGGTTGCCGATCACCTGGACGGCCCCGTTGACGACGGTCAGCCCGGCGTCGGCCACCAGCGAGGCCACGTGTTCGAGCATCCGGGCACCGGAGACGCCGTCCCATTCGGGGCGTCCGGTGCCGAACACCGAGCCGACGTCGCCGAGTCCGGCCGCCGACAGCACGGCGTCGCACAGCGCATGGGCGCCGACGTCGCCGTCGGAATGCCCCTCGCAGCCGGCGTCGTCGGGAAAGTGCAGTCCGACCATCCAGCAGGGAACGCCGTCAACGACGCGATGCGCATCCGAGCCGATACCGACTCTCATGCCTCTTCTCCTCCGGGTACGGCCGCCGAGTCACGTTCGGCGACGAGGTCTCGGGCGATTCGCAGGTCCCACGGGGTGGTGATTTTGAAGGCGAGGTGATCGCCGGAGACGACGTGCACCGGGATGCCGATGCGCTCGGCGAGGCCGGCGTCGTCGGTGGCCAGTCCGGAATCGTCGGCATGGGCGGCGGCGAGGGCCTCACGGGTGAAACCCTGGGGCGTCTGCACAGCACGCAGCGGCTCGCGATCCACGGTGCCCAAGACACGCTCGGCGTCGCCACCCGGTTCGACCTCTTTGAGGGTGTCGACGACGGGCAGGCCCGGCACGACGGCCCGATGGCCGCCGACCACCGCGGCGATGACGCGCCGGAAGACCGACGCCGGTGTCAACGCGCGGGCGGCATCGTGAACGAGCACGATGTCGGCGTCGTCGAGTGCGGCGAGCCCGGCACGCACCGAGTCGGAGCGATGGGCACCGCCGGCGACCACGACGACCGATGCCGGTACCAGCGCACGCGCACGGTCGATGAGTTCCACCGGAACCACCACGACGACCGACGCCGAAAGCCCGGCCAGTCCGTCGACGCAGTGCTCCAGGATGGTCCGGCCACCGAGGTCCACGAAGGCCTTGGGAATCGGTTCACCCAGTCGGGTGCCCGATCCTGCTGCGGGGACGATGATGCCAACCCGCACATCCGGGTCGGTCACCGTAGACCCGCTCTGATCACCACGACTGCTGCTCGCACAGCGAAATCACTGGTCAAAGAAAAATCCTGATCACAAGCGAAGTGCGATCAGGATGCGGCGGCGAGAACCTCGTCGAGAATGCTGGTGGCCTTCTCGTCGTCGGTGTTCTGCGCCAGCGAGAGCTCGTCGACGAGCACGCGACGCGCGCGAGTCAGCATGCGCTTCTCACCCGCGGACAGGCCGCGGTCCTGCTCACGACGCCACAGGTCACGAACGATCTCGGCGACCTTGATGATGTCGCCGGAGATGAGCTTCTCCTGATTGGCCTTGAATCGGCGCGCCCAGTTGGTGGGCTCTTCGGTGTGTGGAGCGCGGAGAACCTGGAAAACCTGGTCGAGTCCCTCTTCACCGACGACGTCACGGACGCCGACGTACTCGAGCTTCGATGAGGGAATCTGGACGGTCATGTCACCGTCGGCAACCTTGAGAACCAGATATTCGATCTGTTCACCCTTGATGGTCCGAATCACGATGTCTTCGACCCGAGCAGCACCGTGATGGGGATAGACAACGGTGTCGCCAACTTTGAAATTCAATGTTCCGTGCCCCTTTCGAGTATGGCCAGTCTAACACGGGCGCCCCAGACGGCCCAGACAACGGTGCAGGTCACGGCCCTGCACGCGGCTGACCGGGGATGTTTCGGCAGGTGGAGCGATGTGCCATAACAAGGGAAGTTCACAAGCGCAAGAGTCGGATTCAGGGCGGCTCCGGACGCCGATTCGCGCCCCGGTTCCCCTTCCTCTCGATGACCCGAACCGGGCCCCGCGACAGTCGGATCCGACCAATCTGGCACCCCGCCGGGATTTTGTGACCCGGGCCCACTACGCTGCGTAGTGCAGGGTGTCCCTCACTGCGTTTTTTCGCGTTCGATTACCTGGGAGGAACGGGTGTCTGTGCCAACTCGATTTGGGCGGCGGCCTTCGGTCACACGACGGTTGGCAACGGCCACCGCGATGGCAGCGATCGGTGTCGCGGTCGCGCTCGGCACCACCGGCTGCGGTGCCGGTCAGATCTCGCAGACCGCCAATCAGCTCCCGGCCGTCAACGGCGGCAACGCGGCAGCGACGTGGGGCGAGGTCGAGGTCCGCAACGTGCAGATCATCTACCCCGCCGACAAGGCCGGCGACGTCTTCGACAACGGCGGTCCCTTCGAGGTGTCCTTCGCCGTCATCAACAGCGGACAGACCAAGATCTACCGCCTGACCAAGGTCGAGGTGACCCAGCAGGGCGCACCGTCGTCGGCGAAGGTCACGCTGAGCGCGCAACCCACCATCGATCCGGGCATGCTGGTGCGTGCCGGCAATCCGGCGAACTCGAACCCGGCCGGCATCACGACCTCGGAATCCAGTGCCGCCGCATCGGCATCGGAGACGACGTCGGCATCGGAATCGGCCTCGGAATCCGCGACCACCTCCGCGTCGGCCAGCCCGAGCGTCGGCGAGGTCGAGGCCCCGCAACTGGGTGAGGCCGCGATCGAGGCAACCCTCAACGGCACCGGCGAGTCGGTGGCCGCGGGCCTGACCACCGAGCTGACCTTCTACTTCGAGGTTCAGGACGCCAATGGCAACTGGACCGACGCGGGCACCGTCCCCGTCGACGCCGCCGTTGATTCGACGATCCTGCAGACCCGCGTCGACACTCCGCGCGGCGGCGAGGCCGAGGGCGAAGGCGAGGGCGGGCACTGAGCTCGTAATTCCCCAGCGCCCGTAGTTCTCCACTGCCACAGACAAATCCGTGGGGCCGCATCCGAAAAGGATGCGGCCCCACGGTTGTTCGTGCGGCCGCACGTCACACCGACGTCGACGCACCCGATCCGACGGCGACAGGAACCGTCGTCGTCCCGCCGTGACCGTCGGACACCGCGACGACGAACGAATCGGCGTCGACGGTGCCCGGGACCGTGGACGTGTAGGTCCATGTCCCGGTGGTCTGGTCGAGGACGACCGAGCCCTTCGTCGGAGCGGTCGCGAGTGAGTACGTCACGGTATCTCCGTCGGCGTCGGCTCCGGTGACCGCGCCGTGCACCACTCCGGTCGGGATGGCAACCGCCGCACTGGTCGAGCCCCAGGACGACGACACGAGGAGAGTCGTACCATCGGGGCTGACGGCCATCGACCTCGGGGCGGTCACGGCGACCGTCCCCAGCACCTTGTTTGTGCCGGTGTCGATCACCGCGATCCGATTGGCACCATTCACCGCAACATACGCCCGGCTTCCGTCGGGGCTGACCGCCACACCGGTCGGGGAGGAGCCCAGCGCGATCGTGGCGATCACCGTGTTGTAGTGGACGCTCACCGGATCGGTATCAATCACCGACACCGTGCCGGACGTTTCGTTGACAACGTAGGCTCGGGTACCGTCCGGGCCGATGGCCACCTCACTCGGGCTCGCGCCGACCGGGATCGTGGCAACCACCGTGTTGTACGTCGCGTGGGTTGGATCGGCATCGATCACCGAGACAGTACCCACACTCGACATATTCGTGACATAGACGCGATCACCTGACGGTGTGATCGCCAAGCCATACACCGCCGACACCGGAATCGACTGCACCACTTTCGCGGTCGAGGTGTTGATCACCGACACGGACCCTGTGCTCCTGCTGGCGACGTAGACATACTTGCCGTCGGGTGTGACCTGAACGCCATAGGTATCCGACCCCACCGGAATCTCCGGACCGATCGTGCGTCCGGTCAAGGTGTTGATCACCGAAACCGTGGAGTAATTGGTGACGTAGGCCCGCGTACCGTCTGGGGACAGAGCGATGTAAGCCGGTTCGCTGCCCACTGTGGAGGTCTGCTTCAGCCCGGTGGCGATGTTGACGATGGTCACCGTCGAGTTCCCTATACTGGCGACGTAGTACGTCTTTCCATCCGGGCTGATCGCCGCGACTCCGCGGGGTGTGTACCACACCGAATACGACGTTGCCGCCGTCACCGGCGAACCCTGCACCGTCGAGGTGGCGGTCGGACCGACATTCGCCGGTGTGATAGCGGGCGTGAGTGTCGTCGACGTCAGGCCCCCGTGACCATCGTCGATGTCCACAGTGAAAGCGTCGGTCATGGACAGCGTCGATCCCTGCTCGGCCAGCGCGTGCGCATACGTCGGATCGGGAACGTAGATGATCATCGGCCCGCCGGCCGCATCGGTGATGACAGTCAGGGAACCATGCTGTGGCTCAGGCGAAATGGCAATAGTGGTCACGTCACCGTCGGCGTCGACCGGGGTCAGGACGTACGTCGTCGTTCCATCCGAGTTGGCGGTCGATGTCGCATGTACCGTCGGATCGGCATTCGCCGGTGCGATCACCGGGGTCACCGTCACCTCATCGCCACCTCCATGACCGTCAGCGGCACTGAACACGATCACATCACTACCCGCAACCGTCGACCCGCCCGCCGAAAGACCATGCGCATAATCAAGATTCGGGGTGTACGTCCACGTCCCATCCCCATTGTCGACGATGCTCCCATGCGCCGGTGTCGACGCCGACACCGTCACCGCATCATCATCGGCGTCGGTCCTGGACACCGTGTACACGGTCGAGGCACCCGACGGCGACGAACTCACCGACAGCACCGGATCGGTGTTCGTCGGCGTGATCGTCACCGCAACCGTCGACGTGCCCGAGGATTCCGCTGTAGCCGAAAGCCAGTGCAGGTGTGAACCATTCACCGCGGTGTCGTCGCTGACGGAGACGGTGAAGGAATCCGACCCGGCGCCACCACCGCTGGCCGACAGCTCACGTGCGTAGTCCGCGTCCGGGGTGTAGACATACGTCCCGTCGGGATTGATCACGACGGTTCCGTGCTCAGGTGCGGTAACCAGGGTGTAGGTCAACACATCCTGGTCTGGATCGCTCGCACCCAATGAACCGCTGACCGTCCCATCGGAATTGGTGGTCGGCTCGGACGGCGACAGCACCGGATGGGAGTTGAACACGCGGCGGTTGATCTGCTGCCACAGACCCCAGGCGAACACCAACGCCGGTGATGGGGTCGGGGTTCCGCCGGCGTTGTCGGCAAAGGGATTGAAGCCCAAGAACCCCAGTACGGTGGCGACGAACTTCGTCGGCGCATTCACCACCGGCACACCGTCGACGATCGTGAGAGGAGCGGGCGTCGAACCCACCACTGTCACCGGCAGGGCAGCAACAGCAGGCGTCGCCTCGACATCCAGCAGGGCCGTCACGCGGGACAGCGCCGCAGGCGACGCGGCCTGCTCCGACTCATCGGACTGAGCGCCACTGGTCGACGGCGCCGATTCGTCAGCCGCTGCCGCCGAAGATCCACCCGGCGAGGCGGGATGTTCGCCAGACGGAACCGGTTGCACATCAGCCGATTCCGACGATTCGGACGGTTGCACATCAGATGGTTCGGGCTGCGCGACGGGATTCTGCGACTCGTCGAGATCCGCGGCGGGCGATGTCACCGCCTCCTCCTCGGAAGTCGTCGGCGCGGCCGGTTCCGTCACCACCGGCCCGGTGTCGCCCGATTCTGCCGGTGGCGGTGCCGGCTCGAGGGCCGCGGGTCCGGAATCCACGGCCTGACCGGCATTGTCGGCCGGCACATCCGCCGCGCCCGCCTCATCGCCGGAACCCGGCACCGACTCCTGCGTCGACACGGCCGACGAGTCGACGGGCTCGGCATACGCCCAGCCCGCCGTCATCGTGGCCTGCCCACCCCACCACAACACCGCCCCGATTCCCACCCCGGCCGCGGCCACCCTGGCGCGCCGCACACCACCCATAGCCCGAGTACTGGACATCGCCGATCTCCGTCCGTCGCGAGTGTCTGCGCCGGCGAGGAGTCCAGCGCACCAACATCTCTGACGCTACGAAGTCGCGGCAATCGCCGACAGCCCCTCTTTGGGGGGCATCCGGTCAAGCGACGCGCAGCACGATCAGTCCACCCCACGATGCGGCATCGGCAGCCACCCGTCCTCGACGGCCCGCTTGTAGAGGTCGGTCTTGGTCGGCGCATCCCGATGTGCCTCACGGTATTTCGTCCGGATGCGGTCGATGTACTCACTGACCGTGTCCGCGGACAACCCGGTCACCCGGGCGACGTGTCCGGCCGAGCCGCCGGATGCGTAGAGTTCCAACACCTCTCGCAGACGCGGTGAGAGGTTGACGAAGCCGGGATCGGAGTCGAGGGCGGCCGCCCATTCCATCGAGGGCACCGTCGACCCCGACGCGGCCGCGCGGATGGCCGCGCAGACCTCGGCCTTGGCGGCGCTCTTGCGCACCACACCGAGGGTGCCGGCACCGGCGGCCTCACGAACGAGGTACGGCTCGTCACCGGAGGTGTAGATCAGGGTCGCCATCCCGGCGTCGGCCAACGCGGCGATGTTGTCGGCGGGTGTGGTGCCGTCATTGAGTCGCAGATCCAGCACGACGAGGTCGAGCGGGTCGTCGCCGAGCGCCGCCAGCAGCCCGGCGACCGTCGGAGCGCCCCGCACGAACTCGACGTCGGATGAGTCGCCCAGAAACGCCCGCACGCCCTCGATCACCGATTCGTGGTCGTCGACCACTCCGATGCGCCACGTCATCGTCCACCTCCACATGTCTCGTGTCCTCTATCGAAACCAATTGTCACGTCATTCGCTCAGACTCCGAACGGATTCATGCCGACATCGGGATAATTCGCACGGTGAGCTCACCCAGGTCCCTCACCCGGCTCGTGGCGCCGATGACCGGACCTGTCGACGCCAACTCGGCCCTCGCCCGCACCCTGCGCCACTACGGCATCTTCGCGGGCGCGGCCTATCTCGTCTTCCTCCCGTTCCTGCTGCCCGCGATGGCGCAGGCCCGGGCCGTCTCGGCGTCGTGGTGGACGCCGACCGCCATCACCATCGTCGTCGTCCCCGGCCTGATCGTCGGGTTGTATGGCGCCTTGTCCTGGGATCCCACCTGGCTGCGGCGCTGGGCGCGGGTCGGCACCCTCGGCATCCTGGTGGCCGTGGCACTGTGGTGGGTGGCCTGGAACGGGACCCACCTCGACGACGCCACGGTGTTCTGGTTGGGACCGTTCGTCGTACTGGGCAGCATCTGCGCGATGATCGCCTGGCCGCCGACGGTCGCAGCCGTCTACCTGCTCGCCATCGCCGTCGCGATCCGATTGACCGGCAATGTGGCACAAAGCTTTTCGGGGACGGCGACGATGCTCACCGACGCTGCGTGCAGCGCGGCATTCGCCGTGGTCCCGCTGGCCCTGGGCATCTCCGGTCTGCGCACGGCCGCCGAACTCGATCGGACCGAGGCCACCGCGATCGCGCTCGCCGAGGACACCGCCGCCACCACCGCCCGTTCCGCGGAACGCACCGTCGCCCGGGCGCTGACCCATGACGAGATCATGGCGAGCATGCTCGAGGCCGATCGGAACCCCGATTCGGCGCATCTGCCGCGGCGCGCCGCGAGTGCCCTCGAGGCGCTCGATTCCACCGTGCGCGCCACCAACGCCGGACTCGATCCGGATGCCGCTCGCGTCGCAACCACGATCGCCGACGCCGCGCGGCACAACGATCCCGGGATCGACGTGACCACCGCCGTGCGTGCGCACGATTCGTCGACGTATCCGGTGAACGCGGTCGCCGCACTGGTCGGCGCCACCGCCGAGGCCACGCGCAACTGCTATCGGCATGTCCCCGCCGACCGACCGCGGCGCTGCCATATCAGCGTCACCGATCATCGGGTCACCATCACCGTCAGCGACGAGGGCGGGGGCTTCGATCCCGCCGCCACGCCACGGGAACGACTCGGGATCGCGGTCTCCATCCGCGAACGCATGCGCCGGGTGAGCGGTGGCGATGCGGTGATCACCTCGAGGCCCGGGGCCGGCACCACCGTCACGGTGTCGTGGCGTGCGACCGACATTCCCGCCGCCGTCAACACCACCGATCTGCTCGGCATCCGGTCGACGACCAGCCGGCGCCTGGGCGCGCTGGTAGTCGCCGTGATGGCGGCCTCGGCGGTGGCCACCCCGGGAGCGGTGGCGTGGTGGGTTCCGGTCGTCGTCATCGCCGCTCTTGCCGCGTCGACCGCCTTGCTGGTCACCGGCGATTCCGATCGGCCACCGACCCTGCCGACGCTGATCGTCGCGGCGACACCGGCATTCATGTGCGGGGTGTACCTGTTCTCGCTCGATGACGGCACGCAGACGATTCCGCTGTGGGTGACCGGACCGCCGGCGCTGGTGGTGTCGATCTTGGGGATGCGCCGCCGCCCGTATGCCGCGGTCATCGGGTTTCTGGCGGCACTGGTGGTGGTCGGTGCCTGGTCATTCGTCCGTGAGGGCTCTGCGCTGCCGGGGATTCTGCTGATCGGCCCGTCGGGGGGCTTCGTCGCCATCTCGATCGTCTTCGCGCGGGTCAACCGGACGTTGGCACGCAACCTGATCGACGCGCGGAGCCGGGCGACCCACGCCGCCGCCGACGCAGCCGCCGCCCAGGCCGCCGCACATGAGCGGGAGTTGCAGCTGACCCCGGTCACCGCGCTGGCGCGTCCCCTCCTGCTACGGCTCGCCGACGGCGATCGAGTAGACCACGCCACCCGTACCCAATGCCGACTGACCGAGGCGCGACTCCGAGACCTCCTGCGCGCCAGGGGTTTGTGTACCCCCGACGTCGACGAGGCCGTCGTCGACGCACGCCGGCGCGGGGTGGCGGTCACCCTGCTCGACGACCGTGGTCTCGACGGCAACGACACCGATCGACCACCTCCACTCGACGACGCGACGCGCCGCGTCATCGTGGACGCTCTCGACACCGCCCGGGCCGGGACGGTACGGATTCGTACTCTGCCCCCGGCCCGATCGATGGCGGTGACCGTCGTGACCGAGGACGACGACCGCTGCGAGTGGATCGACATCGACCGAGCCGGGCACGTGCGGTCGATGGTCACCGAGATGGCCGCCCGGCACCCTCGATGACGCACCCGCGTCGGATATCGGCGCACGCGCCGCCGGACTTGCCTCACAGCGCCATGCAGAGACTGCCCAGGTTGATTCCGGTGGCGACGTCGACGGTCGCCTCCTTCGACGTATTGCCCTGTTCGAGTCTCAGGGTGTATTTCCCTGCGGTCGACGGCGTCCAGGAGAATGCGACGCCGTCATTGATGGGCAGCGCATTCGCGCCCACCTGTGTGAACGCTGCCGAGCCGGGCGCCTTCTGGAGGAAGCTCACCGGGGAGTTGCCGGTCGCGGTCCCCACGACCTGGTAGGTACAGGAACTCGCATAGGAGTCCCCGAGGGGATCGGCGATGGCGATCGAGTCGACGTCGGCGTGTGCGGGCGCGGCCATCACCGCCGCTGCGGCGACGGCGAATGCGGACGCGGAGACGAACCTGACCAATTTCATGAGGGTCTTCCTTCCGATCGAGTTCACGCTGGTCACACGGCATCTGACCGTGTCACCTCGAACGCTAGAGACTTCTCGATCCGGGCACATGCCCCATCTCTTGGGGGCATGACCGGCCATCACGGGCACGGTCGGGTCTAGACTCGCCTCGTGCCCTCCTTCAGCCCACTGGAGTGGCCGGTCTTCCGGCAATTGCGCTCCGGCGACACGTTCGGCCGTGGTCCGGCCGTGCAGTCGGCGCGTACCCGTGCGGTGGTGCCGCGGACCGCGACGGCCGACGCCGTGGTGCAGAGTGTCTGCCCGTTCTGCGCCGTCGGTTGCGGACAGAAGGTGTACGTCAAGGACGGGCGCGTCACCCAGATCGAGGGTGATCCGGACTCCCCCATCTCGCGCGGCCGACTGTGTCCCAAGGGTGCGTCCAGCGAGCAACTCGTCAACAACCCGTTGCGGCAGAAGAAGATCCGTTACCGCGCGCCGTATGCCACCGAATGGACCGACCTCGATCTGGACACCGCGATCGACATGATCGCCGACCGGTTCGTCGAATCACGACGCCGCACCTGGCAGGACGTCGACGATCAGGGCCGAATCCTGCGACGCACCATGGGAATTGCCTCCCTGGGTGGCGCAACCCTCGACAATGAAGAGAACTACCTGATCAAGAAGCTCTTCACCGCGGCCGGCGCCATCCAGATCGAGAATCAGGCGCGCATATGACACTCCGCCACCGTTCCCAGTTTGGGAGCCTCATTTGGACGCGGCGGCGCCACGCAATCACTGCAGGACATGGCCAATGCCGATTGCATCGTGCTCATCGGCGGCAACATGGCCGAGGCACATCCGGTCGGATTCCAGTGGGTGGTGGAGGCACGCTCGCGGGGAGCGCGTGTCATTCACGTCGACCCGCGGTTCACCCGGACCTCGGCCAACGCCGACAAGCACATCTCGATCCGCGTCGGCTCTGATGTGGTGCTGCTCGGCGGACTGATCAACTACATGATCACCCACGAGCGATACTTCCGGGATTACGTTGTCGCGTATACGAATGCGGCGACGCTGGTCTCACCGGAGTTCCGCGACACCGAGGATCTCGACGGCCTGTTCTCCGGGTTCGATCCCGAGTCCGGCAGCTATGACCAATCGACATGGGCCTATGACCGTGCCGAGAGCGGTGACGACACCGCCGATTCCGGGTCCGACGGTTCCGCACCCACCGAAGGTGAACGCGGCGTGGGTGAGTCGCATGGTTCGGGTGGTCCCGCCCTCGATCCGTCGGGCATCTATCGGGACGAGACGCTCACCCATCCGCGGTCGGTGTTCCAGATCCTCAAGCGCCATTTCGCCCGCTACACACCGGAGATGGTGCGCGACATGTGCGGCATCTCCGTCGAGGAGTTCACCTATCTCGCCGAGTCGATCGCGGACAACTCGGGCCGTGAACGCACCACCTGTTTCGGGTATGCGACCGGCTGGACGCAGCACACGCTGGGCGCCCAATTCATCCGCACCGCAGCGGTTCTGCAGTTGCTGATGGGCAACGTCGGGCGGCCGGGCAGCGGCATCATGGCGTTGCGCGGGCATGCCAGCATCCAGGGTTCCACCGACATCCCGACATTGTTCAATCTGCTGCCGGGATATCTGCCGATGCCGTCGGTCGGCAAGCACGACACCTTCGGCGACTACCTCGACGCCGTCGGATCGCCGCATCAGAAGGGGTATTGGGCCTACGCCGACACGTATATGGTGAGCCTGCTCAAGGCGTGGTTCGGAGATGCCGCGACCGCCGAGAACGATTGGGCCTTCGACTATCTGCCGCGGCTGAACGGGCCGGCCGGGACGTATCAGACGACGGTCGCCATGCTCGACGGCACGGTCGAGGGGTACTTCGTACTGGGCCAGAATCCGGCGGTCGGGTCGGCCAACGGACGCCAGCAACGCCTCGCCATGTCCAAACTGAAGTGGCTGGTGGTCCGCGACCTCAACATGATCGAGTCGGCCACCTGGTGGAAGGAGGGCCCCGAGATCGACTCGGGTGAACTGCGTTCCACCGACATCGGCACCGAGGTCTTCTTCATGCCGGCCGCCACGCACGTCGAGAAGGCCGGATCGTTCACCCAGACCCAGCGCATGGTGCAGTGGCGCCATCAGGCGGTCACACCTCCCGGTCAGGCGCAGAGCGAACTGGACTTCTTCTACGAGCTGGGCAAGAGGATTCGGGAACGACTGGCCGACTCCACCGACGAGCGCGACCGTCCGCTGCTGGACATGACGTGGGACTATCCGCTCGACGAGCACGGCAATCCCGAACCGGAGTCGGTGCTCTCGGAGATCAACGGCTACTTCACTTCCGGGCCGGAGCAGGGAACCAATCTCACCTCGTACACGCAGATGCGTGCCGACGGGACCACGGCGGGTGGCTGCTGGATCTACACCGGCGTGTATGCGCACGCCACCAATCAGGCCGCGAGACGGGTTCCGCAGGGCGGGGATTCGGTGAGTCAGCACGAATGGGGATGGGTGTGGCCGGCAGATCGGCGCATCCTCTACAACCGGGCATCGGCCGATCCCGACGGCAAGCCGTGGAGTGAACGCAAACGCTACCTCTGGTGGGATGCGCGGACGCGCCGCTGGGTGGGCGACGACGTCCCGGACTTCCCGGTCGAAAAGGCCCCCGATGACCGTCCCGACCCGGAACTCGGTGGCGCCGAGGGACTCTCCGGTGTCGATCCGTTCATCATGCAATCCGACGGTAAGGCATGGCTGTTCGCACCGAAGGGCCTGGTCGACGGCCCGTTGCCGGCGCACTACGAGCCGCAGGAGTCACCGGTGGCCAACGCGTTGTATCCGCAGCAGCAGGCACCCGCGCGGGTGATCTTCGCGCGCACCGACAATCTGGACGCACCGAGCGCCGGTGCCCCCGGCAGCGAGGTGTATCCGTTCGTGTTCACCACCTACCGGCTCACCGAACATCACACCGCGGGCGGGATGAGCCGCTGGTCGCCGTTCCTGGCGGAGTTGCAGCCGGAGATGTTCTGCGAGGTGTCACCGGAACTCGCCGCCGAACGCGGACTGGTCAACGAGGGTTGGGCGACCATCATCTCGCCGCGGGCGGCCATCGAGGCGCGGGTCCTGGTGACCGACCGGCTCACACCGCTGCGGATCAACGGCCGCGACGTCCACCAGGTCGGCCTGCCCTATCACTGGGGCGTGGGCTCGGATGCTGTGGTCAGCGGTGACGCCGCCAACGATCTGATCGGTGTCACACTGGATCCCAACGTCCAGATCCAGGAATCCAAGGTGGGGTCCTGCGATGTGGTCGCCGGTCGGCGGCCACGCGGGCAGGCACTGCTGGATCTGGTGGCGGAGTATCAGCGTCGTTCGGGGACGACGGTCGAGACCGACAACGTCCGGCTCACCGAGCGGGAGGAGGAGTAGATGGGGCAGCTGTCCGGGCCCACCGATCCGAGTGGCGACGCGCACTGGGGCGATCGCGAACGTCCCCGCAAGGGATTCTTCACCGACACGTCGATCTGCATCGGCTGCAAGGCATGTGAGGTGGCCTGCAAGGAGTGGAACCGCAATCCCCGCGACGGCGACCTCGAGCTGACCGGCATGTCCTATGACAACACCGTTGCCCTGGGCGCGAGCACGTGGCGGCATGTCGCGTTCATCGAGCAGGATCGCGAACGCATCGAGACCGCCCGCGAATCCGGCAGGCAGCTCACCGATCTCGGGATGCCGATGCCTCCTCAGACGGCGCCGGCTCCGCCCGAGGCGCCCGCCGCCGTCACTCCCGACACCCCCGAGTTCCGGTGGCTGATGTCGTCGGATGTGTGCAAACACTGTACGCACGCAGGATGTCTGGACGTCTGCCCGACCGGGGCACTGTTCCGTACCGAGTTCGGCACGGTGGTGGTGCAGCACGACGTGTGCAACGGATGCGGCACCTGCGTGGCGGGTTGCCCGTTCGGGGTGGTGGAGCGACGCGCCGACGGCACCGCCGCCCCCACCACCCGACAGGGTGAACGCAAGGGCGAACAACCCGAGGTGCCCAGACGTGGTGTGGCACAGAAGTGCACGCTCTGCTACGACCGCCTCGTCGACGACGAGACCCCGGCCTGCGCCAAGACCTGCCCGACCACGTCGATCAAATTCGGCGATCACGACGATCTCGTCGAGAACGCCCACGAGCGCGTCGCACAGTTGCACGCCCAGGGGATGACCGAGGCACGGCTGTACGGCGCCAACGAGAACGACGGTGTCGGCGGCACCGGTTCGGTGTTCCTGCTGCTCGACGAACCCGAGGTGTACGGCCTGCCACCGGACCCCCGGGTGTGTACCGCCGATCTGCCGAGCATGTACCGCCGCGCCGGTGTCGCCGCGGCCGGAATGCTTGCGGCAGCGACCATCTCGTTCCTGACCGGTCGACGGTGACATGACCTCCGACTACGACGCCACCCGCCCGCCGGAACCGTCGCGAAAGAGGCGCCGCGGCAAACGAATCGGCGCCCTGCGCCGCCCATGCCGTGCCGATGGCAGCGCCGAGATGTCCATGGTTCCCGACGTGGAGGTCGAGAAGCTCTCCGGCGCCGGTTATTACGGCCACCCGGTGGTCAAGCCACCACCATGGGGTGACGAAATCGCGCTCTATCTCTTCCTCGGCGGAGTCGCCGGCGGTTCCGGTGTCCTCGCCGCGGGTGCCCAGCTGACCGGACGGGACGCGTTGCGGCGCAACACACGATTGGGTGGTCTCGCGGCCGTCGGCGTGGGTGCGGTCGCCCTTGTCGCCGATCTGGGCCGCCCCGATCGCTTCTACAACATGCTGCGCACCTTCAAGGTCACCTCACCGATGAGTGTGGGGTCGTGGATTCTGTCTGCCTTCTCCGGCGCACTCGGCGTGGCCGCGGTCGCCGACATCGACCGCCTCACCGGTGAACGGCTCCCGTTGGGGCCGTTACGATCTGTGCTGCGCACTGTCGAAGCTCCAGCCGGGTTGGCCGCAGGTGGCGTCGGACCACTCCTCGCGGTGTACACGGCGGTGCTGCTCGGCGACACGGCGACGCCGACCTGGAATGCGATGCACCGCGACCTGCCATTCGTCTTCGTCAGCTCGGCGAGTCTCGCCGCGAGCGGTTTGGCGATGGTGACCACACCGGTCGGCGAGGCAGCACCCGCACGTGTCCTCGCAGCACTCGGTGCCGCCGGCGATGTGGCGGCCACCCGGATCATGGAGTCGCGGATGGATTCCGTTGCGGCCGAACCGTTGCACCACGGGACGCCGGGCACGCTGATGCGCTGGGCCGAGCGTCTCGCCGTCGTCGGTGGGATCGGCGCGATGGTGTCGGGCCGCTCACGCATCCTGTCCGCGGCGTCGGGAATGACGCTTTTGGCGGCGTCGGCGTGTACCCGGTTCGGGGTCTTTCACGCCGGTATCGAGTCCGCCAAGGATCCCCGGTACACCATCATCCCGCAGAAGCGGCATCTCGCCGCCCGTCGTGCCGCCGGGATCGTCGACGACTCCATCACCACCGGGTACTGATTCCTGGGGCAGCACCCAGACCGGGGCGAGATCGTCGACACTGGTGCGCTGGTCCCCTTCTGCGGCAACCTGGTTGCCGCCCCGGGTCTTTGCGCGATACATGGCCCGGTCTGCCGTACTGATCAGCTCCTCCAGGTCCCAGCATTCGGTCACGGTCGTGACGCTCACGCCGATGCTGACGGTGACCGGGGGTGAGATGTGATCGGCGATCACCGCGCAGAGATCGGTTGCGACGGCGCGTGCCGAGTCGAGACCGGTGTCGATGACCATGACGAATTCCTCGCCGCCGGTGCGCGCACTGATCACGTTCAGGTTCTGCGACTTGAGTTTTGCGGCGAGATCGGCGATGCGGTTGGCGACCTGCACCAGCACCGTGTCGCCGACGGCGTGACCGTAGGTGTCGTTGATGGACTTGAAATCATCGATGTCGACGAGAACGGCGGTCATGTGGCGGCCGGGCTTGGCGGATGCTTCGGCAAATGTGGTGAGCCCCCGACGGTTGGCCAGTCGGGTGAGCGGATCATCGTGTGCCACCAGGGCATCGGAGCCGAGCAGCGAGAAGACGTAGTGACAGACCGGGAAGACCATCAGGACCAGAACCATCGGTCCGGCGCCCTTGGAGATCGCCAAGGCGGCCTGGTCTGTTCCACCGGCCGCCAGCCGCACGGTGAGAATGAGAATCACCGTCGCCGCGACCAGTGCGTGAGCGAGATGCGTGGTGGGATTGCAGTAGAAGGTGATGAACACGCTGATCAGGAGCAGCAGGGCGGTTCCGGCCAGTCCCACCGCGGCCGACGGATGATCGAGACAGGCCGCCGAGATCCCCGCGGTGCTCACCAGTGCGGCCACCGTTGCGCCGCCACTGCCGGGCAGCGGCATGATCCACAGCCGCAGCGCGTAGAGGACGGCAGCGACCGCACTGACGACCATCGCCGTGCGCACCGGTGCGGTGAACTCGTTCGGCGGCGAGAGCGCCGCCGTCGCCGAGGTCAGCGCCAGCGTCCCGGCACCGATCGACAAGATGACACGCTGCATGGTCGACTTCCCCCGGCGGACGAAGAACGGAACCCCCCATTCCACTTCGCCCCGGCGAAAGAACCACGCGGCAAGACCCGGCACACTGTCGGGCATCAAAGTCCCCCTCTACGCCCGCGTGAATTTGTGTCGGGAGTATAGCGAATTCGGACACCGACTCGCTATGCCCTACCGCACGACGATGCCGGGGGCGCCGACGATCTCGCCGATCACCGGGTACCCCGGTACCTCCCCGACGAGGAGGAGCCCACCGGAGGTCTGGGCGTCGGCGAGAAACAGGAGATCCTGCTCGTCGATACCTGCGCCTGTTTCCAGATGGGGGCGGACCCAGTCGAGGTTGCGTCGGGTGCCGCCGGAGACGAATCCCTCATGCAGCGCGTCGAGGGCGCCGTCGACGGCCGGGACCGCCTGACGCTCGATGATCGCGCCCACACCCGAGGCGCGGTCGAGCTTGTGGAGATGTCCGAGCAATCCGAAGCCGGTGACATCGGTGCCGGCTCGGATCCCGGCGGCCAGGGCGGCCTCCGACGCCGGGCCGTTGAGTGTGGTCATCACCTCGACCGCGGCATCGAAGGTCTCGCCGGTCTGCTTGTGCCGGTTGTTCAGGAGGCCGACCCCGATCGGTTTGGTGAGGGTGAGGGGCAGTCCGGCGACCGCCGCGTCGTTGCGGATCAACCGGTCCGGGTGGGCGGTCCCGGTGACGGCCATCCCGTACTTGGGTTCGGGATCGTCGATGCTGTGGCCACCGATCACCGGACAGCCCGCACGACCCGCGACGTCGAGTCCGCCGCGCAACACCTCGGTCATCAGTTCCATGGGCAGGACATCGCGGGGCCAGCCGACGAGATTGATCGCCACGACGGGCTGTCCACCCATGGCGTAGATGTCGGACAACGCATTGGCCGCCGCGATCGCACCCCAGGTATACGCATCGTCGACGACGGGCGTGAAGAAATCGGCGGTCGACAGAACCGCGAGGTCATCACGCACCCGCACGGCCGCGGCATCATCACCGTCGTCGAGTCCGACGAGGATGTTGCCGCCGCTCTGTCCGGTCAACCCCGCGACCGCCTGCTCGAGCTCCCCCGGCGGGATCTTGCAGGCGCATCCCCCACCGTGCGCAAATCCGGTCAGTCGCAAGGTCCGCGGGTCATCGATGGCACTCATGCCTCCGATGGTATGCGCCGCAAACTCTGTTGCACCGTCGATTCACGCCCACCATCCCACCGACAGCGCTCTGCACTTTGTTGACAGCGCTCTCCTCGTCATTGACAGCGCTCGCAATTCCGTTGACAGCGCTCTCAATTCCGTTGACATCGCTCATATTACGGTCGAGCCGACCTCATCCCGCCGGTCGAGCCGACCCCAAAACCGCCGGTCGAGCCGACCCGGAGCGATAGCGCAGGGTCGAGTCGAGACCACGCAACATGACGCTGGAACCGCCACCACCACAACACCTCCCGCGAAAACGACGCCCCATACCACACCCCACCGACAAGAAAACCTCGCCGACAACACGTTATCCACAGACCAAAAGTTATGCACAGCAACAGGATTGGAGAAACTCACCCTTGCGCCGACCGCGAATCCGGCGTAATGTGGTGCACATGACATCGGGGGAACTTGACACCACCATCGACTTCTTATCCGAACTCGACTACACCAACGGCAGCCTCACCCGCGACGACGCAAAGCACGCACTGCACACCATCCTGCTGATCCGCAATCTGGTCGATCACCACGCGAGTGTGCTTGTCGGACTCTGTGATCACCTCAAGGTCGCAGAGAAGGAAGGCCGCAAACTGCAGGAACTCCTGCACGAGTGGGGTGTCGCGCCGGCCTCGGCGTCCCGCATGATCCGCCTGGGCACCACACCCGACATCGAGCGCGTACACCGCCACACCTCACTGGGCACACTCTCGGCCGAACACGCCGACGCCATCGTCCGAGGATTGACGCACATCGAGAAACGATCCGGCGAGCGTGTCACCGCCGAGGAACGCGACGCGCACAGCATCGCCCTGCTCGGCACGCCACCGCCGGGTTCACACCCGCCGAAATCCGTGACTACGCCAAGAGTCGCGGCAATCAGCAGGCCGACGACACCGACGGACTCCCCGCGGGCGAAGACCGCAGTATCAACACGCTGGACTTCCACGATTCCGTTGATGGACGCCTCACGGTCACCGCCGATCTGCATGCCGTGCTCGGGGAGAAGTTGAGGACGGCGATCGAAGTGCTGTCGGCGCCACGACCCCAACCCGACGGATCCCGCGATCCACGCTCCGCAGGTCAGATGCGTGCCGACGCCCTCGAGGTCATCCTCGACACCGCCGCCCGCGCTGCCGCAGGCGAACACAGCGACGACGGACCGCGCATGCCCACCGAACTGGTCAACCTCACCATCCCCACCGGCACACCATCATTGGCGTCGTTGCAGTTCATGGGATCGGTCACCGAAGCCACCGCCCGAAAACTCTGCTGCGACGCCACCGTCGGCGTCATGATCGTCAGCAAAGACGAAGTACCACTGTCACTCGGACGGACCATCCGACTGTTCAACCGGGCCCAACGACGAGCCCTGGCGCACCGCGACAAAGGGTGCATCAAGTGTGGAGCGCCGCCCTCACGGACCCAGGCGCACCATATCGACCACTGGATCGACGGCGGCGAAACCTGTTTGGAGAACGGCGCTTTGCTCTGCACGGCCTGTCATGACGACGTCCACCATAACGGATGGGACGTCGTCATGGGAGCCGACCACCACCCCTGGTTGATCCCACCGGAAACGGTTGACCCACAACGCCGATAGTTGCGGTCCTATCACCGCAGGACCATGACGTTGGATGGATTGCCGGGTGTGGCATGACAATTCGATCTACAGCCTTGCCTTGCGGAGTCTCCTTGCGTTGAGCTCCGTCGAAACGACACGGACTCCGTTTCGACGGAGCTCAACGCGGCGGCTAGCGCTCCTCACCGGCTCGACCGGCGGGCAATGGGGCTCGCCCGCCGGGGTAAGCGCTCGGCCAGCGGGGTAAGGGGTCGACCAGCGAGATAAGCCCTCGGCCCGCAGGGTAAGCGCTCGTCCGGCGAGATAAGGGCTCGACCAGCCGTAAGTGGCCGGCGACAACACAACAACAACAGTTCCTGAATCGAGAGGTTGTGCACCAGCCTCGCCTCACGTGACCTCGACAAGCTCGGCCCGGCGGATACGCCCTCGTTCCTCGGGTTACTCGACCAGCGGGAGGGTTCCTTGAAAATTCCAGAGTGAATCGCCCATTGGGTGTCGCGTGCTCGACGGCCTCGTGCTCGACCGCTTTGCCGAGGTACGCAGCATGCGACACCCGAACCCGCCCGGGTTTGTCGACCGCACCGGCACAATGGCCTAAGTTGGGTACGGCATGGAGGCGTCAGGGTTCCTGGTGGTCCCCCCGGTCTTCAAAACCGGTGAGGTCGAGTATCTCGGTCTGGCGGGTTCGATTCCCGTCCGCCTCCGCCACGACCAAGGAGGTTCGGTGACGGCTGCAGATCCGCGTCGGCAGATCCCACGCACCGATCAGCTGCTGGCCGAACCGAGTGTCGTCGATGCCCGGAAACGTCTGGGTGACAACGTCATCCGAGACGTCGTCCGCGACGCACAGGACGCCGCCCGACGAGGCGAGATCGCCCCCACCGAGGTGGCGGAGGTGGTATCCCACAACCTGGCGGTCCGACACCCGCACAGTCTTCGACCCGTCCTGAACGCCACCGGTGTCATCGTGCACACGAACCTCGGCCGTGCGCCACTGTCACCGGCCGCCCTCGACGCGGTGATCGCCGCCGGCGGATACGTCGACGTGGAGTTGGATCTGAACACCGGCACCCGGTCACGACGCGGTACCGCTACCCGCCAGGCACTTCTCGACGCGTGTCCCGCCGCGGGTGACGCCCTCGTCGTCAACAACGGCGCCGCCGCACTCCTGCTGACCACCACCGCATTGGCCATCGGCCGCGAAGTGGTGATCAGCCGCGGCGAGATGATCGAGATCGGCGCCGGATTCCGGCTCACCGACCTCATGGTGTCCACCGGCGCCCGCCTCCGCGAGATCGGCACCACCAACCGCACCCACCTACGGGACTACGCCGACGCCATCGGCCCCGACACCGGATGCGTACTGAAGGTGCACCCCAGCAACTTTCGGGTCCACGGGTTCACCAGCGAGGTCGGACTCACCGAACTCCGCGGCCTGTGCACCGAACGCGGCATCCCGCTCGTCGTCGATCTGGGCAGCGGACTCCTGCAACCCGACGAGACGCTGCCCGACGAGCCGGACGCGACGACGGCGCTCAACGCGGGCGCCGATCTCGTGATCGCCAGCGGTGACAAGCTTCTCGGCGGACCACAAGCCGGAATCATGCTCGGCGACGCGGACCTGATCGCCCGCCTGTCCCGGCATCCACTGGCACGGGCGGTACGGACCGACAAGCTCACTCTCGCGGCACTGGAGGCCACCCTCAACGGCGCAACCCCACCGGTCGCCGCCTACCTGCACGCCGACCCGGTGCGCCTACGTGCCCGCACCGAACGACTGGCCGCCGAACTGAACGTGCCGGTCGTCCC
This sequence comes from Gordonia oleivorans, assembly GCF_040044975.1. Lineage (NCBI taxonomy): Bacteria > Bacillati > Actinomycetota > Actinomycetes > Mycobacteriales > Gordoniaceae > Gordonia > Gordonia oleivorans. The sequence continues at coordinate 92,230 of NZ_JBDZDI010000018.1, read as the reverse complement.
CCACGATGGCCGCGTCGGAGGTGGCGGTGCGCCCGGAGTTCCGTTGCCGGGCTGGGCACTTCAACTTCCGGAGTCAGCCGCCGCGCGCCTGCGCAGCGGCGAACCCGCGGTACTCCCCCGCGTCCACGACGGCGCAAGCCTCATCGACCTCCGATGCATTCCGGAATCCGATGACGACATCGTCCTGGCCGCGGTCCGCGCCGCCACCGCATCCCCGTCCGGCGCCGCACCCACGCCGGGTACATAGTGTTCGTCGTCGCGACCGCCGGACATGTCGATCACGGCAAGAGCCGCCTGGTTCACGCCCTCACCGGGATGGAACCCGACCGCTGGGAGGAGGAACGTCGGCGCGGGCTCACCATCGACCTCGGATTCGCCTGGACCACATTGCCTTCCGGAGCCGACGTGGCATTCGTCGACGTCCCCGGCCACCAGCGATTCCTCGGTAACATGCTGGCCGGACTCGGTGCCGCACCCGTCGTGATGTTCATCGTCGCCGCCGATCAGGGTTGGCAGGCCCAATCCGACGATCACCGGGACGCGATCGCCGCGCTCGGGATCGACCGGGGCGTCATCGTCATCACCCGGTCCGACCTCGCCCCCGACGATCGGATCACCCAGACCATCACCGACACCCTTACCGGACTCTCCTCGACCGGACTGGCCACCGCACCCGTGGTGATCACCTCGGCGGCAACCGCGACCGGTTTGGACGACCTGCGTGCCGCACTCGACACCGTTCTCGCCGAAGGCCCGTCACCGTCACCGTCGGCACCCACCAGACTCTGGGTCGATCGGTCGTTCACGATCGGCGGTTCCGGCACCGTCGTCACCGGAACCCTTTCCGCCGGAACCATTCACACCGGTGATCGCCTCGAACTGTCCACGGCCCACCGAACCCGGACCGTCACCGTCCGCGGCCTGCAGAGCGAGGGACACCCACGCAACGAGATCGGCCCGACCCGCCGAACGGCGGTCAACCTGCGTGGCGTCCACACCGACGACGTCGCACGCGGTGATGTGCTGCTCACCCCCGACGACTGGCGACACACCGCCATCGTCGACATCGCAAGGGTCAGCGGCGACGACTTCACCAGTGTCCCAGAATATCTCGTCGTCCACATCGGCACCTCCGCGCAACCGGCCCGTCTCCGGCCCTTCGACGCCGACCACGCCCGGCTGTATCTCGACCATGCGCTCCCCCTGATCGTCCGCGACCGAATGGTGTTGCGCGATCCCGGAACCCGGATCGTGGGTGGTGCACGCATCCTCGACGCCGATCCGCCGGATCTGCGCCGCCGCGGCGACGGCACCAGGCGCGCAACCCAATTGGCATCCATGCAGTCGGTCCCCAGCGTGGAAGCCGAGGTGTCCCGACGGGGCGTCGTCCGCGTCGATCACCTCCGACGTCTCGGCCTCATCGGGACCGACGACACGTCGGACGATCCGCCACCGGAATCGGTACGTGCCATCGGAGGCTGGTGGGCCGACGCCACCGCTCTCGACGACTGGGCACGCCGCCTGCGCACCGCGGTCGACGCGACCCACCGCGACGACCCGCTGTCGCCCGGCCTGTCGCGCGCCTCGGTCCCCACGCTCCTCGGCATCCCCGACGACGCCGAACTCGTCGACGCGGTGATCGCCCAGTCCGGTGTCGATCACCAGAACGCGCACCTCACGGCCCGGGAACGCATCGCGAACCTCGGACCGGCCGAGGACGCCGTCGCCGCACTGGAACGGCGACTGGCCGCCGATCCGTTCGCCGCACCCGAGGCCGATGATCTCGCCGCCCTCGGCCTCGGCGATCGGGAACTCGCCGCCGCCGAACGCGCCCGCCGGCTACTGCGCCTCGGTGCCGGCGTCGTCCTGGCGCCCACGGCCCCGGCTCTGGCGATGCGCACCCTGGTCACCCTTGAGCAGCCGTTCACCACCAGCGCCGCCCGCCGTGCCCTCCACACCACCCGACGGGTCGTCATCCCGCTGCTCGAGCACCTCGACGCCCGCGGCTGGACGCGCCGCATCGACGCCGGCCACCGCGAAGTGATCCGTTGACGGCGGGCGGACCTCGGCCTGTCCACAGCCGCCACCGCGCCTGAGCCGAGTTGTCGGAGGTCGACCGTAGTCTGATCCCCGTGGCTAAATCCAAGTCGGTTTTCCGGTGCAATGAGTGCGGCTACCAGGCACCCAAGTGGCTCGGGCGATGCCCCGAATGCCATGCCTGGGGCGCACTCAACGAGGTCACCACCATCACGTCGGCGGGCGGCGCCACGACGGCGACCATCACCCCGACCAGCCCGGCCGTCCCGATCACCGCGGTCGACGCGGCGACCTCCTCGGCCGTCCCCACCGGGATCGGCGAGTTCGACCGCGTCCTGGGTCGCGGCGTGGTGCCGGGCTCGGTGATCCTGCTGGCCGGTGAGCCCGGCGTCGGCAAGTCGACGCTGCTGCTCGAGACGGTCAAGCACTGGGCGCAGTCGGGTCGGCGCGCGCTGTACATCACCGGTGAGGAATCCGCGGGTCAGGTCCGGATGCGCGCCGAACGCACCGACGCCGTACACGAGAACATTTATCTCGCAGCCGAATCCGATCTCGCCACGATTCTCGGACATGTCGATGCCGTCAATCCGTCACTGATGATCGTCGACTCGGTGCAGACGGTCGTGGCCTCCGGGGCCGACGGCGTGACCGGCGGGGTCACCCAGATCCGCGCGGTCACCACCGCGCTGGTGTCGTTGGCCAAGAACCGCGGCATCGCGGTCATCCTCGTCGGGCACGTCACCAAGGACGGCGCCGTCGCCGGCCCGCGGTCGCTCGAGCATCTCGTCGACGTGGTGTTGTCCTTCGAGGGCGATCGGCACTCGTCGTTGCGGATGGTGCGTGGCATCAAGAACCGATTCGGTGCGGCCGACGAGGTCGGCTGCTTCGAGCAACGCGACGACGGCATCCATCAGGTCACCGACCCGTCCGGCATCTTCGTCCACCATCACGCCGCCGACGTGAGCGGTTCGGCGACGTTGATCACGATGGACGGCAAACGTGCCCTCGCCGGTGAGATCCAGGCGTTGACCACCCCGACCACGATGGCCACCCCGCGTCGCGCCGTGTCGGGGCTAGATTCACCGCGTGTGGCGATGGTCCTCGCGGTCCTGCAGAGCCGGATGAGGATCGAGGCGATCGGCAAGAGTGAGGCCTATGTGTCCACCGTCGGCGGGATGCGGGTGACCGAACCCGCCGCGGATCTGGCGATCGCGCTCGCCCTGTTCTCCGCCCTGCAGAACAAGGCGATCCCGCGGAGCACCGCGGTCATCGGTGAGGTCGGCCTGGCCGGCGAGGTGCGGCGGGTGTCGGCGGTCGCGCGCCGGGTCGCCGAGGCCAAACGCCTCGGATTCGGACACGTCCTCATCCCGTCCGGCACCGACGAGAAACTGCCGAAGGGAATTCGCGTCACACGCGTCGCGAACCTGGCGGAGGCCACCGGGAAGGCATTTACCGCGTCGACCCTGCAGGTTGTGGAGGCGCCGTTCTGAGCGGCTCATGTGATCCGGCCCACGGTGAGACCGATTGGTGCCGAATGCACGCTTCGCACGGGTAACGATCCGGCAACAGGTGGCGTAGGGTATCGGCGTCGGGGGCCGGGTACGCGGCTTCATCACTTCGCCGGAAATGAGTCGCATGTTGCCGAGGTCTGGCCACGTCATGGGCGTGCGCCGTCTGATGTTCACCGTGATCGCCACCATCCTCACCGTCGCCGCACTGCTGGCAGGTGCGGCCACCGCCACCGCCTGGGGGCCACCCGCGGCGAAGGTGAAGGGCTTCATCAACGAGAAGATCAACAACTACGGCATGGACGACCCGGTGTGGGTGCGTGCCTGGCCGTCGCAGACCACCGCGCCGGCCAACGCCCCGACCGTCATCTTCCTCGACGGCCTGCGCGCCACGAATGACTACAACGGTTGGGAACGCGAGACCAACGTCGCGTACCTGTCGCAGCACGGCTACAACGTCGTCATGCCGATCGGCGGGCAGTCGTCGTTCTACGCCGACTGGAATGCCCCGAGCACCAGCGCCGGTCAGGTCAACCCGTACCGCTGGGAATCGGTCCTGAAGAACAGCCTTCCCCAATTCCTGGACAAGCACGCCTTCCACAACCGCACCCTGGTCGGCCTGTCGATGTCGGCGAGCCAGGCGGTGATGATCGGTAACCAGCGACGCGACCTGTATTCGCGGGTCGTGTCGATGTCGGGATTCATGAACATCGTCGCCACCGGCATGCAGACGATGATGCGTCTGGCCGCGTGGGACGCCGGTCGGTACAACCTCAACGACATGTGGGGCTGGTTCCCGAATCTGCAGGCCTTCAACAAGTCCCCCATCGAGAACCTGCCGTGGATGAGTGGACTGCACCTGTGGATGTATGCGGGCACCGGCATCTGGGGTGACCATCAGCCGGCCGGCGCCAACAATGCCGACTTCCTGTTCACCGGTTTCAACTCGACGGCGATCGAGGCCCTCGCCGGCGAGCAGAGCCGTTCGTTCGCGCTTCTCGCGCCCGCATTCGGGGTCAAGCTGCGTACCGACTTCCCGATCACCGGCACCCACGCCTGGGGCTACTGGCAGCAGGGCATCTGGAACATCGAACGCGCCGGATGGTTCAAGAACGGCTGATGACGATCACCGGTGGCGTCCGTCAGGGACGGGACAGACGCTGTCGGTATTCGTCGGCCATCTGACTGTTGTCCAGATGGTCGGCGAAGTGCTCCCGGGGATTGATGGTCACGAAGATCGAATTCCCTATCGCCACAACAGAATCCGGATCACCGAGATGTGCGCTGGCCGCAACATAGACCTTGCGGCGCTGCCGGCCGAGCAGGCGGGCACTCAGGTGCAGGGTCGAGCCGATCGGTATCGGCGCGATGAAGTCGACCTCGAGGTGCACGGTGACCGCCGACGGCCCGACGAGCAGCGGGGCGGTTCCCATCACCTCGTCGAAGGCGGTGGACAGCACGCCGCCGTGGATGACGCCGGGACCACCTTCCATCCACGGCTCGACCACCATCTCGGTTTCGACCGAGAAACCGTCTGCGACGTCCGCGGGCCCGGCTCGCACCACCAGGTGCAGACCGCGCGGAGCGTCCTCACCGCAGCCGAGACACATCGGGTTGTGCATCCGGATGGGTTGGCCCGGCCCGGCAGCCTTCGGATGCCGCTGCATCGGTTCGAGATCGTCGGGTATCGCCATGCCGCGCGCAGGCGCCGGTCCAGATGGGGTGCTCACGCAGCGTTACCCTAGGCCATGTCACCACTCGCAGTGTCACGGGTGGATCCGCATGATCGAGAGGATGCACCAGCATGGTCGACGGAGTCAGGTCCGATCACGGCCGCCCCGACGGCGGACGATCGGAACTGTTGAAGGCGACGTTGGCCCGCGTCGCCCCCGGCACCGGTCTGCGCGATGGTCTCGAACGCATCCTGCGCGGCGGCACCGGCGCCCTGATCGTGCTCGGTCACGACTCCGACGTGGAACGCATCTGCGACGGCGGCTTCCACCTCGATGTCGAGTTCGCGCCGACCCGCCTGCGGGAGCTGGCCAAGATGGACGGTGCGGTGGTCCTGTCCACCGACGGCAAACACATCGTGCGTGCCAACGTGCAGCTGGTGCCCGACCCGTCGATCCCCACCGAGGAGTCCGGGACCCGGCACCGCGCCGCCGAACGCACCGCCATCCAGACCGGTCATCCGGTCATCTCGGTGAGTGCGTCGATGTCGATCGTCAGTGTCTACGCCGACGGGGTGCGGCGTGTGGTGGAGAGCCCGGACCCGATCCTGTCGCGCGCCAACGTGGCCCTGTCGACCCTCGAGCGTTACAAGGCCCGCCTCGACGAGGTGATCTCCGCGCTCGGGCGTGCCGAGATCGAGGATTACGTGCTGCTGCGCGACGCCATGTCGACGGCCCAGCGGATGGAGATGGTGCGTCGCGTGGGCGTGGAGATCGAGGAGTACGTCCTCGAACTCGGCGTCAACGGCCGCCAGGTGAGCCTGCAACTCGAGGAACTGATCGCGGAGAACGACGCCGTGCGCGAATTGCTGGTCCGCGACTACTACGCCAGCCCCGAACCCGCGACCACCGAAGAGGTGCACAGCACCCTCGAGACCATCGAAGCGTTGTCGGACGCCGATCTCCTCGACCTCACCCTGCTCGCCGGCGCGTTCGGTTACCCGACGACCATCGAGGCGCAGGACACCGCGATGAGTCCGCGCGGGTACCGCATGCTCGCCCGGATCTCACGGTTGCAGTTCGCCCATGTGGACCGTCTGGTGCGCAGTTTCGGCACCCTGCAGGCGCTGCTGGCGTCGTCGGCGGCGGACCTGCAGGCGGTCGAGGGCATCGGCAGCATCTGGGCCCGCCACATCCGCGAGGGATTGTCGCGGCTGGCCGAGTCGAGTATCGAGCGGTACGACTAGACCCTGTGACGACCGGGCAGTGTTACGGCGTCGCCGGCGCCACGAAGTTGAAGGTCACCGGCTCGGATTCGCGTTCACCGATCTTGCCGATCGCCTGGTAGGAACCGGCGGGAACCGGCTCGCGCGGCGTCTTGCAGCCGGGGGTACTGGTGGTGCCCGACCAGGTGATGGTGTCCTTCACCTGCTGCTGCGGCTGCAGGACCACGTTGTTGACGGTGTTGATCGGTGAGCAGTCGCGCGCCGACCACAGCGTCCGGGTTCCGTCGAGGGTGCGGACGACGACGTTCTGCGCGGCCTTGCCGACGTCACGTGTGCAGGCACTGAGGCCGGCGTTGGTGGTGACCAGGGTGAAGACCGGCTGACTGTTGGTGGTGTAGGTCGAATTGTCGGTGTAGAGGACCACCGCGATGCTGTTGTCCGGGCACAGCGGGACGCCCGCGTCTCCGGCGACCGGGGTGGCACCGGGCGTCGACGGCGCGGCCTCGCCGGATGGCGCCGCGCTGCTCTCCGAGGCACCGGCAGCACCGGCGTCACCACCTCCGCCACCGCCCCCGACCCCACCGCCGGACGGTGCCTGAGACGGGTCGACGGATTCGTTGGTGGTGGCCGTCGACGGTGTCGTCGACGACGGGGTTCCGGTGGCAGCGGTGTTGGAGGTGTCGTCACTTCCGCCGCTCTGCGTCCACACGACCAGCCCGATCACCAGGGCCACGATGGCAACCAGCACTCCACCGGCGACAATGCGTCGTCGCCAATAGATTTCTGGTGGGAGCGGGCCCTGCGGTTCGATCACGCCACAACGCTAACGGCGATTCGGACAGGTCCCGGCGACCACGCGCGGCGTGTCGCATGAATTTGTGTGACGTGTGAGGTATCGGGCCCAATGCCTATGCAGGTCTGAGCCGGTCCGACCTCAGGCGGATTCGGCCTCCGGGAGGGCGGCCGGCTTGACCACCGTCGGGACGACCACGTCGGCCGACCCGATGTCGCCGTACACGCCGCGCAGCTGCACGGCACCCTCGCTCAGTGCGTAGGTCAGGCCCACGATCGCGAGTTTTCCGGCGGCCACGCGGTCGGCGATGATGCGGCTGCGCTGCATCAGCAGCTGCCCGGTCTCCACGACGTGTCGGGCCTCGAACTCGTCGACGCGGGTCAGTCCCTCGCTGCGGCCGGCCAGGATGCTGGGGGTGACGCGTTCGACGACATCGCGGATGTATCCACCCGGAATCTGCAGTTCATCGAGGGCGTCGAGGGTGGCCTTGACCGCACCGCAGCTGTCGTGGCCGAGGATCACGATCAGTGGTACCTCGAGGACCTCGGCGGCGTACTCCAGCGAGCCGAGCACCGCCGAGTCGAGGACGTGACCGGCGGTGCGCACCACGAACATGTCGCCGAGTCCCTGATCGAAGATGATCTCGGCGGCCAGTCGGGAATCCGCGCAACCGAAGAGCACGACGTGCGGATGCTGGCCGGCGACGAGACGATGCCGGTCCTCGATACCCTGACTGGGATGTTGCGATTCACCGGCGACGAAACGCCTGTTGCCCTCAAGCAGAACCTGCCATGCGCGTTTGGGGGTCAGTCCGATCATGGGGACTAGTCTGCCACCGTCGGCCGTGTTGGGTTGGTTCGACCGCAATGAACGCGATCTGCCATGGCGCGCGGGCGGGCTCTCCGGGTGGCAGATCCTGATCAGCGAGATCATGCTGCAGCAGACCCCGGTGTCGCGGGTTGTCGGGCCGTGGACGGAGTGGGTGCAGCGGTGGCCGACCCCGTCGGCGATGGCGACGTCGAGTCCCGCCGACGTTTTGCGGGCCTGGGGCAAACTCGGATATCCGCGCCGCGCCCTGCGCCTGCACGAGTGCGCCAAGGTGCTCGCCGCCGATCACAACGACCGCGTTCCCGACGACGTGACGACGATGCTCACTCTGCCCGGCATCGGCGACTACACCGCGCGGGCCGTCGCGTGTTTTGCCTACGGACAGTCCGTGCCGGTCGTCGACACCAACGTGCGGCGGGTGATCGCACGCGCGGTGCATGGCCGCGCCGAACCGGGCAACGCGTCCAAGCGCGATCTCGCCGACGCCGAAGCGCTGCTTCCGCGCTCCGCCGACGGCTCGTATGCGCGCAGCGCGCCACGGTACTCGGCCGCGCTGATGGAACTCGGTGCGCTGGTGTGTACCGCCCGCAATCCCCGCTGTGATGACTGCCCGGTGACCTCGTGTACCTGGGTCGGGCTCGGTCGCCCGGCCCACACCGGGCCGAAGAAACGAGTCCAGAAGTTCACCGGGACCGACCGGCAGGTGCGGGGATTGCTGCTGGATGTGTTGCGCGACAATCACATTCCGGTGGATCGGGCGCGGTTGGACGCAGTCTGGACCACCGATCACGGCCAGCGTGACCGCGCCCTGGATTCCCTGTTGACCGACGGTCTGGTGGAACTGACCCGCGACGGACGATACTGCCTGGCCGGCGACGGTGACGCAGGCTGACGGTGACGCAGGTCGGTCGGCCCGTATACGCACCGATGACATCGGTGTGGACACACTTCTCTTACGGTGCCGGTATTGCTAGCTTTTTCGCATGACAGAACCGCCCAATCAGGGTCCCGACTTCAACAAGCCGCCAACACCCGGGCAGACTCCGCCGCCCGCCAATCCCGATCCGTACGGGCAGACCCAGTACGGGGCGCCCGGTCAGCAGCCCCCGGGATACGGCCAGCAGCCACCGTCCTATGGGCAGCAGCCACCGTCCTATGGGCAGCAGCCGCCCAGTTATGGCCAGCCACCGACGGGTCAGCAGCCCCCGGCATATGGGCAGCAGCCGGGCGGATACGGCCAGCCACCCACCGGCGGTCAGCCGCCGTCGTACGGTCAGCCCGCGCCGGGCTACGGCCAGCCCGCCGGGGCACCGGGCGCGCCGGTTGCCGGTCCGCCGCAGCAGGTGAACATCGGCGAGGCGCTGAGCTGGGCGTGGGCTCAGTTCAAGGCCAACCCGGGACCGATGATCGTGCCAAGCCTGCTTGCCGTTCTGGTCTTCGCCATCGCCGCCGGGCTGTACTGGGCCGTACTGGCCATCTTCGGTACGACCACCACGACCACGGTCTCCGGCCAGTACGGGTACAGCTACGAGGTGTCATCCGGAATCGGTGCCGGCGGCACTATCGTGAGCATTCTGTTGTACTTCGTGGTGCTCGTCGCGATCATTTATCTCTCCGCCGGCATGATCACCGGTGCACTCCGCGTCGCCGACGGCCAGCCGGTGTCTGTGGGAACCTTCCTGAAGCCGGAGCGTCTCGGTGTGGTCATCGGCACCGCGATCCTCGTCGGCCTGATCACCGCGATCGGCATCGTGCTGTGCATCGTCCCGGGACTGATCGCGATCTTCCTGCTGCAGTTCTCGCTCTTCTTCGTCATCGACAAGCGACTCTCACCGGTCGAGGCGATGAAGGCGTCCAGCGAACTGGCCCGGTCGTCGGTGTCCAATTCGCTTCTGACGCTGGTGGTCTCGTACGCGCTGTCCTATGTCGGCGCCCTCCTCTGCTACGTCGGCCTGATCGTGACCTGGCCGCTGGGTCAGCTCTTCTACGCCCACTGCTACCGGCGCCTGTCCGGCGGCTACGTGGCACCCGCCCCGCAGTAGTCACCCACCCCGACAAAGTCACCGACCCCGACGACCGACGCCCCCGACCGCTACCCCCGCGTGAACGGCAATCCCGACAGGAATGCCTCGACCGCACCCCGGTAGAAGTCGGGGGCGTCGTCGTGTACCAGGTGCCCTGCTCCCGCCGCGGCGATGTGGGTCGCGGAGTCGTTGACCGAGGCCATCTTTCGCATCTGTCCCGGCGGGGTGACACCGTTGCCGGCTTCGATCAGCAGCGTCGGCACGCCGACGGCCCGCCACTGCGACCAGAAGTCCCGCTGTCCCCATTCCTCGGCGATGGCCGCCCAGACCTCGAGGTCGCCGTGCAGCCGGCCGTCGTCGAAGGCGTCGTAGAAGTAGCGTCCGGCGACCGGGCCGAACAGGGCCACCGCGACCCGTTCGTCGTCGAACCGCTCCGGCCACGAGTCGAACCACGGCGTCCAGTTGGCGGTGGTGCGGCCCCGGAAGTCCGGCGCCATGTCCTCGATGACGAGCGCGGAGATCAGTTCCGGGTAGGCGGCCGCGGTGCACCAGCCGTGCAGGCCACCCATCGAATGCCCGATGACGACGGCCGGCCCGAGGTCGATCCAGGTGAGGATCTCGGCCAGATCGGCGACGAAACGTTCGGTGGAGATGTTCGGGTCGGCCGGGGCGTCGCGGCCGGTGTGAAATGCGGCGTCGAAGGTGAACACCCGGCCGTACCGGCGCAGCCACGGGATCTGACGACGCCACGTGCGGCCGCGGCCCATCAGGCCGTGCACCAGGACGATGGGACCGACGCCCACGTCCGGATCGTCCACGCCGAGCCCACCATGATCGAGTAAGCCCAGGTCGGCGGCGGGAATCGGCACGCACCGAGGTTACCCGGGTGGTCCGCAGCGGCCCGCAACGCCACTCCGGGGCCGCGCGGTGGCGCGTGTTTCCCCGGATTGCAGAACCCGGCAACCACACGAGCGACCCAAGGCCCTGTCGGCCCGCGCGCCGGCTGATTAGGGTTGACGCATGGCAGTAGTGAAGATCAACGCAATCCATGTCCCCGAAGGCTCCGGCGAAGAACTCGAGAAGCGTTTCGCCCACCGCGCCCACTCGGTCGACGGCTCCAAGGGCTTCCTCGGATTCCAGTTGCTGCGTCCGGTCAAGGGCGACGACCGATACTTCGTGGTGACGCAATGGGAGTCCGACGAGGACTTCCAGGCGTGGGCCGCCGGACCGGCCCGCGAGGCCCATGCCGGTGAACGCGCCAAGCCGGTCGCCACCGGCGCGGATCTCCTCGAGTTCGAGGTCGTCCTCGACGCCAAGCCCAGCTCCTGAGCATCCTCAGCCCGATGTTTCCCCTCGGCAGCGCGCTGCTGCCGGGGGAACGTCTACCTCTGCGGGTCTTCGAACCCCGCTATCGGCAGATGCTCGACGACTGCCTGTCCGAGGAGGCACCGGCGACGTCGCCGACCCCGGATGGCGCGCACGGCTTCGGTGTCGTCCTCATCGAACGCGGCCACGAGGTGGGCGGCGGCGACGCGCGAACCGGCATCGGCACCTTCGCGACCATCGACACCGTCGTCCGCGATCCCGACGGCCAATCCCTGTTGTCCTGCACCGGGACCTGGCGGTTCCGCGTGAACCGATGGCTGCCCGACGACCCGTATCCCCGCGCCGACATCACGCCATTGCCGGAACCTCCCGCCGACGACGCCACCACCGCACGGCTGGTGACCCTCGGCTCACGCATTCGTTCCCTCATCGAGGAATCCTTTGCCCACCGCGACCTCCCGGTCGGTGACGACATCCCACGATTCGACGCCGCCGACCTCGCCGAGGTCGGCATCTTCGGCTGGGCCGGGCGCCTGCCCATCGGCGCCGCCGACCGCCAGGCCCTCCTCGAAGCCGACGACGGCCCCGCGCGTTGCCACGTGTTCGACGACGCCATCGCCACCCTCGAGGCCCGGATTCGCTTCGGCGGGTAAGCGACTTCGTCATCCCCGTCACCTCGAATTAGAACGTGTTCTAGTATCGGTTGTGGAGTAGTTCACACCCCGTCGCGCGCATCGGCGCGTGTACGCGGAGACAGGCAGGCGAGGAGCACCTTCATGACCGACACCGTCGAGGCCGCGCAGACCGGCATCGGGACCGACCAGAGCGCGCTGTACATCGGCGGGACGTGGGTCGCCCCCCATTCCACCGAGACACTGGAGGTGTTCTCCCCCGCCACCGGCGAACGTATCGGCTCGGTCCCACTGGCCGACGGGACCGACGTCGACACCGCGGTGCGTACCGCCCGCGAGGCCTTCGCCTCCGGTGTGTGGTCGGCGAAACCGGCCGCCGAACGCGCCGACGTCCTCGATCGCGTCGCCGATCTGATCGACGCCCGCATCGACGAGATCGGTGCGGTGGTGTCGGCGGAGATGGGCGCCCCGCCCAGTGCGGTGGACATGCTGCAGAAGCTGCCCGGCACCGGCGTGCTGCGCGCCTACGCGAACGCGGCCCGCGAATACGCCTGGGAGGAATACCGCACCGGCATGTTCGGCACCACCCGCATCACCCGTGAACCGGTGGGCGTGGTGGGCGCGATCACGGCATGGAATGTCCCATTGTTCTTGGTGTGCAACAAGTTCGGCGCCGCCCTCGCCGCCGGCTGCTCCGTGGTGCTCAAGCCGGCACCCGAAACACCGTTGACCGCCAACCTGATTGCCGAGATCTTCACCGAGGCGGGCGTGCCGGAGGGCGTGATCTCGGTGGTGCCCGGTGCCACGGCCACCGGCGAGGCGCTCGTCGCCCACCCCGAGGTGGACAAGATCACCTTCACCGGATCGACCGCCGCGGGCAAGGCGATCGGCGCGGCCTGCGCCCAGTCACTCAAGCGGTGTTCGCTGGAGTTGGGCGGCAAGTCGGCGGCCATCGTCCTCGACGACGTCGACGTCGCCGCCAACATCGGCATGCTGGTGTTCCTCGGACTGTTCAACACCGGGCAGGCCTGCGTCGCCCAGACCCGGGTGCTGGTGCCGCGCAGCCGCAAGGACGAGATCGTCGCCGCGATGGTCGAGGCCGCCAAGGCGATGAAGGTCGGCCTGCCGACCGACCCGGAGGTCCAGCTCGGCCCGGTGATCAGTGATCGGCAACTGCAACGAATCGAGGGTTACATCGCCGCCGGTAAGCAGGCCGGGGCCACCGCAGCACTGGAAGGCGGGCGGCCCGAGGGACTTTCCGGCGGCCACTTCCTCACCCCGACCATCTTCACCGACGTCACCAATGACATGGTGATCGCGCAGGAGGAGATCTTCGGTCCGGTGCTGTCGGTGATCACCTACGACGACGTCGACGAGGCGATCGCCATCGCCAACGACTCCGACTACGGGCTCGCCGGCTCCGTGTGGACCTCCGATGTGGAACGCGGGATCGAGATCTCCGGAAAGATCCGCACCGGCACCTTCGGCATCAACTTCTACGCCATCGACCCCGGTTCGCCGTTCGGTGGGTTCAAGAGCTCCGGCATCGGCCGCGAATGCGGCCCCGAGGGACTCGAGTCCTTCGTCGAACACAAATCGACGATGCTGCCGATGGGTTACGAACCGCAGTGACGTCGAGTGGGCACTGTTTCCCGTCGAGTGGGCGCCCTTTCGCGTCGAGTGGGCGCCCATCCCCGTCGAGTGGGCGCCCATTCCCGTCGAGTGGGCGCCCATCCCCGTCGAGTGGGCACATTACTTCTGTAGTGCCAGAACCTCTTTGGTGAATTCGTCCTCGTCGATGCGCGTGCTGCGGCCGTCGGCGACGGCGACCTGCCCGTCGACCATCACGGTGTCGACGATGCGGGGTGATCCGGTGGTCAGCACCGAGGCACCCGGGTCACGGACCGGCAGCGTCGCGTAGTCGCGGTCGAAGCGGATCAGCGTCAGATCCGCCGGATCGCCGACGCTCACGCCGCCGATGATCTCCGGTAGTCCGAGTGCCACATTGGCTCCGCCGCAGGCGATGTCGAGCATCTCACCGAAGCCGAGCAGGTCGGCACGTTTGTGCGTCGCACGTTGCAGATAAGCGGCGATCCGGAAGGTCTCCAGCATGTCCTGGGTGTCGTTGCTGGCCGCACCGTCGACCCCGAGTCCCACCGCGAGCCCGCGGTCGAGCATCTGCGGGACCGGGGCCACCCCGCTGCCGAGACGCATGTTGGACAACGGGTTGTGCGACACCGCAACTCCGCGTTCGGCGAGAATGCCCTGCCCCACGTCGTCGAGTTCCACACAGTGCACGGCCAGCACCCGGTCCCACAGAAATCCTGCGCCGTCAAGGTATTCGACGGCGCCGACGCCGGCGTGTTCGAGACACATCCGGTCGTCGGTGGGCGTCTCGAGCAGGTGGATCGACACCGACATGTCGCGTTCCTGCGCGAACTCCCGCAGGTGCGTCATGCCGTTCTCGGTGAGCGAGCGCGGATTCGGTACGGCCAGCGCCATCGTGATCGGCGATCCGTTCACCTGATCCCGGAGGTGATCGATGTGATCGCACACCTCGTCGAGGGGTTGCATCAGTCGTGGTTCGAATCCCCACTTGCGCGTGGCGTCGGGACGGTCGGCGACGCCACGTCCGAGCACCGCACGAATCCCGGTGTCGCGCAACGCCTGGATCACCGCACCGTGCACCTCGTCGTCGGGATGCGGCCACATGTGTTCGACGACGGTGGTGGTACCCGACCGCAGCGCCTCGAGGCAGGCGGCGACCGCGGCGGTGTACGCCCGCTGCGGGGTGATCGCCACCGACTCCTCACCGACGGCGAGCAGCCATTCGAGCAGCGGCGTGCATTCGGCGATGCCCCGCATCAACGACTGCTGCAGATGGGTGTGGGTGTTGACGAATCCGGGGATCAGGTACCCGCCGAACCGGATGTCCGCATCCGAAGGTGTTGCACCGGAACCGGTGTCGTCGATCGACTCCACCACACCGCCGGTCACCCGGACGTCCCGATGGGGCAGCCAGATGCCGCCGCTGTACACGGTGACGTCGGCGAAGACGGTGTCGCTCATGGCTTCTTCTTGTCGAAGTTGGCCGACAGACGTGCGGCGATGTAATCGGCGGCGGTGATCGGCTCGTATTTGCCTGCCGCACTCTCGATCAGCACGTCGGTGTTGGCCTGTGCGAAGTAGGCGATGGTGTAGCGCGGACCCTGGTACTCGCCACGGCGCGGTGCGCGCACCCGGTGGAAGTTGGACGGCAGCCGGTCATCGGACCAGCGCATCAGCATGTCACCGATGTTGCAGGTGATCGCCTCGTCGGACGGCTCGACCGGCGTCCACGCCTGATCGGCGGCCTCGGCACCCGGCAGCACCTGCAGGCCACCCTGACCGGCGCGCTGGAACAGCAGCGTCAAGGCGTCGAAGTCGGTGTGTGCACCGGCGCGCCACACATTGTCCTGATCGAGCATCTCGTCGGGGAAGGCGTAATAGTGCAGCAGACGCAACGTCGACTGGTAGGTCGACGACGCGGGATCGTGTGCGCGGGTGAAGAAGTCACGGTCGAAGCCGAGCTTCTCGGCGAAGCAACCGAGGATGTTCATCGCCAGTTCCCAGCAGCGGTGCTCGAAGTCGAGGAGGATCGCCCGGAAGCCGGCGAGTTCGTCCTCCGACGGCCACAGCCCATCCATCCGGGGCAGCGTGACCTGATAGGACTCCTTCTGGTCCGGTGTCCCCACCGACGGGCGGACCTGGCTCATGAACTCCCAGCCGACGTTGGTGCCCTTCTTCAGCGGGAACTGTTCCTTGACCTCGCCCGGCAGCGCGAAGAACTTCTCGGACATGTCGAAGGCGTGTTGCACCTGCGCCAGGTCGATACCGTGATCGACCACCTGGAAGAAGCCGATATCGGTTGCCGCCGACCACAGTTCGTCGGCGATCCGGTCACGGCGGCTCTCGAAGTCGGCGAGGCTGATGCGCCGCACCTCACGGTCGGTGGTCTCGGTACCCAGACCGCCCATCGCCGCCTCGCGATTGAGTTCGGTCATGTCGTATGCGGACGTGTTCGTCATGGTGGTGATCTCTCTTGTGCGAAGAGAGCGACATGCGCTTTTCGACGCTGCGACCTGAGAGAAAGGCCACGGCGGACGCGAACATCCGGACTCGTGCCGGCTGCTACATACGCTCTCGTGGGGAACAGACTAGCCTGCGCCCGTCCGGCTCGCCACCCGAAGCCGTGACCGCCCAACCTCACCACGCCGACGCGGGCGCTTCTCGTCGGCGCGGCACCGCTGTGCTCGCGCGGTCATTGCACAGCGCGCGTGAGTATGGAACCACCGCGCCGACCAGCGACAACCGCGTCAGGGCGTCGGCACCGTCGACGCCTCCGGAACAGCGGATTCGGGGGCCGCCGGGACCGACGCCGGGGCACCCGACGGCTCGCCCGACTCACTCGGCGCGGGGAGCGGCACCGCACCCGACGGCGGCGTCGACACCTGCGAGATCCGGCTGCGGAAGGAGTCGTCGGTGATGATGTCGATGTTGTCGATCAGCCAGCGGCCGTCGGTGCGGACCATGCTGAAGGTGAGACGGCTCGGATCGACGCGGATGAGGTCCTTGCCGCCACGACTGACCGACTGATTCATGAAGATCAGCACCGTCGAGGTGTCGCGGGTGTTGGTGACGACGCCGGCGTCCTGGATCACCGCCTGTGACACCACCTGCTGCTGCTTCACCCCGTCGACGAAGTTGATGTCCTGTCCGGGAATGGGATTGGCGATCAGCTTGTCGTACTGGGACTTCGCCGACCCGGTGACCACCGACTGGGACCGCGCCACGTGGTCGGCGACATTCCCCGGATCGTAGCCGAACATCGTTGTGGCGTACGACTTTGCGGCATCCAGCGACTCGTCGCGTGACCCCTCGGTCCAGCGCGCGTCGAGGTAGCGGTAGCCCAGCGCGACCGCCAATGCCGCGGATGCGACGACGAGCAGCGCGACGACGCCGGCGACGACCTGCGAAACCCGAAGGCGCATCAGGTCACCCACTCGAAGCTGGTCATCTTCAGCTCACCGTTGATGCGGGTGATGTCGATCTTCCACCGGAAGGTCTGGACGATGGTCTCCTCCTGCGGATTCTCCGGCTTCATCTGCCAGCCGTACACCAGGATGACGGTGCCCTCGTCGTCGGTGGCCTTGGTGACGGCGTCGCTGATCACCGTCGACTTCACGTCCAGGTTCTGGTCCCGGATGAGCGAGACCGCCTGCGCCATCGATTCCTTGAGCCGCTGCTGCGCCGCCCCGCTGGTCCGGTCGGTCATCGTCTTCATCGCCGCGTCCACGTTGCCGGGATTGAGGCTGGTCATGGTGACGGTCATCTGCTGGGCGAAACTCGAGTACTCCGCCCGCAGGTCGCGCTGATGCTGGATACGTCCGTAGGCGATCGTGAAGACGGCGGAGGCGACCAGAGCGCCGACGATGACCAGCACCGACAACGACATCGCGACCAGGTAGACCACCGAGCGGTCCGAACGCCGACGCAGGGCCGACACCTTGGCGACGGGTGCGGGTTCGGTGGGCTGGGCGGCGGTGCGTCGACGACGACGCTCCCGGTAGCTCAGCCCGGCCGACAGGTCATCGGGATCGGTGGTGGTGTCCGCCGATGATGCGCGCTTGGTCAGATCGACGGTGGCCGTCTCGGGTGCGGTGGCCTCGACGTCGGTGGAATCGCCCCCGGTGGGCTCGTCTGCAGCGACATCCGCGTCGGACTCGGCGGCCGGCGTCGCGGCGGCGGAGGCGGCCTTCTTGCCGGACTTGCGGCGTCGCAGCGGTGCAGATCTGACCGGTGCAGACTTGACCGGCGCAGACCGGACGGGCACCGGCGCGACCTGTGCGGCCTCGTCCGGTGCCGCACCCTCGGGTGCGGTGTCCTTCGTCGTCGACGTCACCGGTCGGTCACCGCCCCGGTGATCAGACTCTGCCATGACGTGCCCTGTCCCTGCTCGCTGCCCTGTGTCCCGCTGTCCTGCGTCCCGTTGTCCTGCGTCCCGCCGCTGCCCTGTGTACCGGTGGCCTGCGCCCCGGTTCCGGCGTTGTAGGTACGTCCGTCGGGGCCGATGAAATCTCCTGACTCCGGATCGTACGTGGTGCCGTACACGGCGGTTCCGTCCTGCTGGTCGGATGGCGTCCCGGGTGTCACGTACCCGGCGGGACGGGGCAACAGTCCGGGAATGCCGTTCGGGAACGGCACCACCCGGTTGCTCAGCGGCTTGTATCCGGTCACGCATTCCTCCGGAGTGGGGGCCCGCCGTCCGGGGAACTCCACGCACGGGAAGTTGCGCGCACCGCGGACGGCGATCTGCGAGTTCTGCGGCACCCGGCACAGCATGCCGGGCGGCAGGTCACGAGCGGTCTGGACCGCCGGTGAACGCCATTCCGACGGCGGCAGATAGCCGATCGTGCACGGCGGCGGGTCCTGGAAGCCGAGCGAGAACTCGACGCTCGGACCGTACCGTGGATCGCCCGCGTTCAGTGCGGTGAGCAGGGCATTGATCAGCCGCGGATAGATCACCAGGACCTGTTGCAGATTGGGCAGATACACCGCGGTCGTCTTCGACACCACGTTGAGATTGGCCAGCAGCAGCGGCAACGACTGATCCATCGACGCGAAGAACTCCTGCGCCGACGCCGCGGTTGCCGGGCCCTTCTGCAGCAGGTCGGTGATCTCCGGATTGTTCGCGCGCAGTTGATCGGTCACCTTCACCGCGTTGGCGGTCCACGCCCGGATCTGCGCGGCGGTCGCCGACTGGGTGGCCATCAGCGGTCCGGCCTGACGCACCAGGTCGATGGTGACGTCGGCGTTCTTGTCGGCGTCGTCGACGAGCAGGATCATCGAATCCATCAGTCGCCGTAGATCTTCTGCGGTCCCGTTGAATGCGGTGAACGCCTCGTCGATCAGTGAGCGCAGGTTGGTGTCACCGACCTTGTTGAGCAACGCGGTGGCCTGATCGAGGACGGCCGAGATCTCCACCGGTTGGTCCTTGGCCGACACCGTCGCACCGTCGGTGAGGAAGTCGGTACTCGAATCCCCGCTCGGCGGAGTGAATTCCACATACTGCTCGCCGACCGCGGACACGCTGCGCACGGTGACTTCCGAGTTCGTCGGGATGTCGGCCGAACTGTCGATGGACAGTTGTGCGGTGACGCCGTCCTCGGTGAGGCTGACCGATTCGACCTTGCCGACGTTGACGCCGCGGAAGCTCACGTTGGCGTTCTGGTAGAGCCCGCCGGTGTTGAGCATGTTCAGGGTGACCGTGTATCGCCCGACGCCGAACATCGCGGGTACCCGGACGTAATAGATCGCCATCGCGACCATCGCGATCACGGTGATGATGGCGAAGACGATCAGCTGGATGCGCACGAAGCGGGTGATCTTCATCAGCGACCACCTGCCGGGGTGGATGGCGCGGGCGCCGGAGTGCTTGTCGGCGAGGGTGTCTCATCACCGGATTGCAGGGGCGAGGTGAACGGGTTGAGGCCGCGGCCGGCGGCACCGGCCGGTTGCCCGGCGACCGCCGACGGCCCGACGACTCCCACCGAACGCAGGATGCTGCGCTGCAGCTTGGGGACCGTGAGGTCGAGCACGAGGTCGGAGTTGACGTAGTCACCCTTGACGATGGTCGGGATCATCTCCTCGAGGAACGGGAAGGTCAGCAGCAGGCGCAGCGAACCGGGTAGCCCCGGTCCAGCGTCGGCGAGACCCTGGAACGCCTTGGCCATGTTGGCGACGATCGTCTTGATGTCCTCGGAGTTGGCGTCGAGGACGTCGTTGGTGGTCGACGAGAGCTTGCCGACCGACGCCAACGCCGAGATGAACTGCGCTCGTTCATCGTTGAGCAGTTTCAGAATTTCCGGTCCGTCACGCAACGCCTTCTCCACGGTCGGCGTCTGCTCATTGATCGTGGCGGTGAGGCGGTCGAGGCCCTCGGTGGCCCGGATGATGTTGCCGGTCTGCCGATTCAGGTCGCCGACGAGCACCGTCAGCCGCGGGATCAGCGCCCGGATCTGGGCGTCGCGGCCGTCGAAGATCTGACTCATCTCGTGCACGATGTCGCCGAATTGCGAGAGACCACCACCGTTGAGCACCACCGACAGCGCGCTGAGCACCTGTTCGGTGGTCGGGTAGTTGCAGCCCGGGATCTGTTGTGCGGAGTTCACATCGGCGACGGCGTCGTCGGTCGGCTGCGCGATGTTGGTCGGCGTCGGACATTTCGGCAGCGGGATCTGGTCGCCGGCCTGCAGGTAGCCGTTCTGGGCCTGTTCGGGTTCGACGATCTCGAGGTGGGTGGAGCCGAGCACGCTGGTCATCCCGACCATCACGTACGAGCCGTTTGGCACCTTGACACCGGGGTTGAGCCGGATGTCGACCTTCGCACTCCAGTTGGGCTCCACCGAGATGTCACCGATACTGCCGACCGTGGCGTCGTTGACGAGGACCGGCGCGTTGTTCACCAGTCCGGCGGCGCTGGGGATCACCGCGCTGATCTGATACGAGTGTTCTCCGGCGCCCTCCGCGCCGGGCACCGGCAGGCTGTTGACGCCGTCGAAGCCGCAGGCCGAGGCCAGCGCGGCGGAGGTGGCGACGAGTACCGCGGCCCGCAGACCACGCCCGCGACGCGAAGAAATCCGCGACGTCCTGCGACCCATCACCCCTCACCTCCCCACGGGACCAGCAGATCGGCAAGCGGCCCACCGCCGTTGGCCTTCCGCGTGGCCGCATCCTGGTCTCGGATCCCTTGTTGCGCACGCGCCTGTACGCTCGTGTTCTGATAGGTGATCTGGTCCGGGGTGGCGTTGATGCCGTTGACCGGGTTGGCCATGAACGGCGGATAGGCCACCACGATCGACTGCAGGATCGGGGCGAGGGTGTCGACGCATTTGTCGATGTCGACCTGACTCTGTCCGGGCCGGTTGTTGGCCTCCATGGTGCCGCACAGCAGGGTGATCAGGTTGTTGCCCATACCGAGTCCGAAGACGCCCGACAACGATCCGGTCAGCGGGTTGTAGATGTTGTAGAAGTTGGCGAGCTGATTGGGCGACGAATGCAGCAGCCCCCGCATCTGCTCGTCCTTCTCGGCCAGAATCCCGGCCGTCTGAGCCAGTTTCGACACGGCGCCGTTGATGGCGGACTGGTTGGTGTCGATGAACTTCTGCACGTCGGTCATCGCCGAATCGAGGTTGTGCAGTGCGCCGTCGAGGGATTCGGTGTTGTCGGCGAGGACGTCGGTCACCGAGGCGATGCGACCGTTGAACTGCACCAACTGTTCGTGGCTGGTGGACAACGCATCGGTCAGCTTCTGCAGATTCCGGATGGTGGCGAACAAGTCGTCGCGGCCGGAAGCCAAGGTGCCCATCACATCCGACAGTTCGGTGATGGAGGTGTTGATGGATTCCCCGTTGCCCTCGAGGTTCTGGCCGGCAACGTCGATGGCGCGGGCGGCGGTACCCGGGTCGGCACCCTGCGGCCCGACGGCCTCGGTGAGGCGCTGCAGTTGCGCCTTGACCTGATCCCATTCCATCGGGACGGCGGTGTGATCCATGGTGATGTCGGCGCCGTCGGACAGTTGCGGACCACCGGAGTACACCGGTGAGAGTTGGACGAAGCGACCGGACACCAGGCTCTGGGCGACCACCACCGCCTTGACGTCGGCGGGCACGTCGACGTCCCGGTCGATCTCCATGTCCACCTTCACATCCCCGGTGCGCGGCGTGATGGCGGTGACGCGTCCGACGTTGACGCCGATCACCTTCACCGGATCGCCCTCGTACAGTCCGGTGGTGGTGGCGAAGTAGGCGGTGAACCGTTTGGTGGTGGCGCGGTGAAAGCCGATGTAGGCGGCCGTCGCGAGCAGTGCGAGCAGCACCACGAGCGCGGCGACCTGCCAGAACCGCTTCCCCATCCCGAATCGTCTGGTCATCTCAACCACCTGACCTTGGCGTTGTATTCGGGGTCGCCGGCGGGGGCGTGGGAATCGTCGGGCTCGGCGCCGGCGCCGGGGCGGGGCGAGAGCCGGCACCCGGCGCCTGACTCCACGCGTTGGGCAGCAACGGGAATCCCGAATAGGCAAACGCCTGAGCGACTTCCGGATACTTCTGCTGGAGCACCTTCATGAAGGTCGCCGTGTAGTCGCCGAAGGTGCTGACGCCGACGAGAGAATCGAAGTTGGGGCCGTTGGCGACCGATTCGCCGAGCGCGTTGGCGAAGGGCCCCAGGCGATCCACCGTGTTCTTCAGGTTCTCCTCGTTGTCGTTGAGGATATCGAGGACCGAGTTGAACTTGTCGAGCGCCGGGGCGAGTTCGGCATTGTTGTCGTTGATGAACCCACTGATCTGAGCGGCCACATCGCGTGTCCCGGTGATGAGCTGGGCGATGGCCGCACGCCGGAACTGCAGTTCGCCGAGCAGCAGGTTGGCGTCGACGAGCAGCTGGTTGATCTGCTGGTTGCGGGCGCCGAGGATCTCGCTGACCCCGTTGGCCTTGGCCAACAGGGCGCGCAGGGCGTTGTCGCGGTCGGCGACGGCCTTGGACAGTTTCGCGACGCCGTCGACGGCGCCCTGCACCTGATCGGGGGTGGCCGAGAAGGTCACCGACAGGGTGTCGAGGGCCTTGTTGAGCTTGGTGGTGTCGGTCTCGGCAAGCGTGGACGTCGCGTCGTCGAGCGCGTCGGTCAGCGAGTATGGGGCGACCGTGTTGCGGTAGGCGATCTCGCCGCCCGGTGCGATCCGTCCCGGCCCGTGCGGGATCACGGTCAGGTTGCGACGCCCGAGGACGGTCTCGGTCTTGATCGCCGCCTGCGTGTCGGTGCCCATCGACACGGTGTCGTTCATCCGGAAGCTCACCGCCGCCTTGGTGCCGTCGTCGGTATCGGCCAGTTCGATGCCCTCCACGGTGCCGACGGTCACGCCGGCGACGATCACCACGTCACCGGTCACCAGACCGCCGGCGTCGTCGAAGTAGGCGGTGTAGGTGCTGATCGGGGAGATGAGCGGCAGCTTGTCCATCTGCAGCGCGACGACGACCACCATCGCGGTGACCACGACGCCGATGACGCCGATCTGCCGGCGGGTGCGCCCACCACGCTTGTTCTCGCGTGCCACATCCGCCGAGTCCGACTCGGAGCGGTTGCTGCGGAAGAGGTTTCCGAATGATCCACTCATGATTGCGTCGCACACCTCCCCCCGGCCTTGGTGGTGTCGCCCATGACGTCGTTGGAGGTGAAGAAGTACTGCTTGCCGTCGGGTCCGCTGAGCAACAACCGGATCCGGCAGAAATAGATCTGCAGCCAGGCACCGTAGCTGCCGAGGTCGGCAAGCATCTTGTAGTCGGTGGGCAACCGGGGCAGCAGCGACCGCAGGTACGGCTCGGCCTGCAACAGCGTGCCCGACGCGGTGCCGATGCTGGTCAGCGTCTGATGTAGTCCGGGGCGGGTCGCCGCCAAGACGTCGGTCAGCGAATCGGTGACCTGCGCGGTCTGGGTGATCGCGTTGCCGATGGTGCCACGTTGCGCCGACAGCCCGGTGATCAGCATCTGCAGCTGATCGAGGCTGGTGTCGAGTCCGCGCCGATCCCCGTCGAGGGTGCCGAGCACGTCGTTGAGGTTGTCGATGACGCTGCCGATCAGTTCGTCGCGGTCACCGAGCTGATTGGTGAACGACGCGGTGTCGGCGAGGAGTTTGTTCAGCGCCGGGCCCTGCCCCTGGAAGACCGCGACGAGCGAGGTCGACAGGTCGTTGACCTCGTTGGCGTCCAGCGTCCGGAACAGTGGTTTGAACCCGCCGAGCAGTTTGTCCAGATCGAGGGCGGGCTCGGTCTGCGAGACGGGAATGGTGACGCCGGAAGACAATCGGTCGTCGGGATCGCCGGGTCCCTGCTGCAGTTCCAGGTACCGATCCCCGGTGAGGTTCTGATATCGGATCAGTGCCCGCACCGACGTCGGGACGGTGTACTTGTCGTCGACGCTGAAGCTCACCTGCGCCTCGTTGTCGGGGGTCAGTGACACGTCATCGACGGTGCCCACCTCCACGCCGGCGATCTTGACCTTGCTGCCGGGTTTGATCTGCGAGGCGCTGGTGAACAGGGCCTTGTAGTCATCCGAGCTGCCGGGTCGGTAGTTGCTGAAGACGACGACCAGCCCGATGAAGACCAGGACCATCACGATGGCGAACGCACCGAGTTTGATGAGGGTCGCGCGGAAGGCGCGGGCGCGGTTATCCAAGTGCCGGCTCCCCGAACAGCAGGTTGAACAGCTTCTGCCGGTTGACCTTTGGTGTCGTCCGCGGCTGATACGGGACCGGCGCGTTGTCGGTGACGTAGAAGTCGGTGTGCACGGTGGTGTTGGGATCGCTCAATCCGCCTGCGCACGTGGGTGGTGCGGCCGCTCCGACCTCCGGCAGGCTTTCGGGGTAGGTGTAGGGCTCCTTGCCGGGCAGCAGACCCGCGTACAGCTGAAGCATGCCGTTGTTGCCGCCCATCAACGGTTTGGCCATGTCCGCGGCGGTCGCAGCGGTCCGCAGGAAGCAGGAGATGCCCGGTGACTGATACCCCAGCAGTTGGGATACCGGGGAGAACTGCGTCAGCGTCGCCATCAGGTCGTTCTTCGACGGCACCAGCACGTCGTCGTTGATGGTGTCGGCCATCCCGGTGACGTTGATCAACAGCGAATCGAAGTTGGAAGCGTTGGCGCGCAACGTGTTTCCGGTGTACACCGCGTTGTCGACGGTGCGCATCAGATCACCCATCACGTCGCCGTAGACGTTCGTGACGGTCGCGGTCTGCCGGATCAGCTCATTCAGCTCAGGCAGATGCGGATTGGTCTTGCCCAGCAGATCCGACAACTGCGCCAGCGCGTTGCCGATCGCCTCACCGCGCCCGGTGAGCGCGGTGTTGACCGCACCGACGGTGGCATTGAGCTTCTCCGGTTGCAGATCGGCGAGCACCGTGACGAGTTGCTCGTAGACGGTGTTGAGTTCGACGACGACGTGATCGGCGTCGAGAACCTGGCCGGGTTGCAGCCGGCCTTCCGCCCCCGACTGCGGCACCTCGAAGTAGACCGACTTGGCGCCGAACACCGTGTTCGACTTGATGGCCGCGGTCACGTTGCCGGGGATCTGCGACATCTGATCGGAGTTGATATCGAGGACGAGCACCGCCTGATCGCCCTGTTCGGTAATCGATTTCACGCTGCCGACCTGCACTCCACGTAGGCGCACCTTGGCATCGGGGCTCATCACCAGCCCGGCGCGTGGTGCCTGCAGGGTGACGGTTTCGGTGGAGGCGAACCAGCCCAGGAAGGATCCCGATGCCGCTGCGATGATCGCGATGAGGGCGCCGACCATGATGACCGCCGCGATCTTGCGCGTGGTGTTGCTGCGTTGTTGTCGTTTCGCCATCGCTCAGCCCGCCAGATTGAACTTGCCGTCGGAGCCGTAGATGGCCAGCGAGGTGAGCAGGGTGATGATGACGACGACGACCAGCGACGCACGGACCGCGTTGCCGACCGCGACGCCCACGCCGACCGGACCACCGGTGGCGTTGTAGCCGTAATAGGTGTGGATGAGCATGACCGCGATGGCCATGCAGATGGCCTGCACGAACGACCAGAGGATGTCCGAGGGGATCAGGAAGGTGTCGAAGTAGTGGTCGTAGACGCCCGGGGACTGCCCGTAGAGGACGACGGTGGCGAACCGGCTGGCCAGAAATGACGCCAGGGAGGCCAGCGAGTACAGCGGGATGATCGCGATCATCCCGGCGACGATGCGGGTGCTCACCAGGAACGGGATCGAGGCGATGGCCATCGTCTCCAGCGCGTCGATCTCCTCGCTGACCCGCATCGCACCCAATTGTGCTGTCGCCCCGGCACCGATCGTCGCGGCGAGTGCGATACCGGAGATCACCGGGACCGCGATGCGGACGTTGATGAAGGCGGAGAAGAAGCCGGTGAGCGCTTCGACACCGATGTTGGCCAGCGAACTGTAGCCCTGCACCGCGATGGTTCCGCCGGTGAACAGGGTGAGGAACCCGACGACCACGACGGTGCCGCCGATCATCGCCAAAGCGCCTGTGCCCATGGAGATCTCGGCGATCAGCCGCAGGGTTTCCTTCTTGTAGAGGCGGACCGCGCGCGGTATGGAGACGATGCTGTCCCAGTAGAACAGCGCCTGATCGCCGATCTGGTTCCAGTCCTCACCGGCGCGTTTGACCGCGACGCGCGCGGTGCGCAGCCGGGTGGTGAACGGAAGGACCATCGATTCAGCCCGCCGTCGCCTTGAGACCGACCGCGGTGACCACCACGTTCACCACGAACAGCGCCATGAAGGAGTAGACGACGGTCTCGTTGACGGCGTCGCCGACACCCTTGGCGCCGCCCTTGACGTTGAGGCCCTGATAGCAGCCGACCATACCGGCGAACAGTCCGAACAGGGCGGCCTTGACCATCGAGATCATCAACTCGCCGAACCCGGTGAGCAGGGTCAGATTCGCGATGAACGCACCCGGGTTGACGTCCTGCAGATAGACCGAGAAGACGAATCCGCCGCCGATGCCGATGGTGCAGACCAGGCTGTTGAGCAGCAGTGCCACCCCGGTGGACGCGATGATCCGGGGGACGACGAGTCGGTGCGTCGGATTGATGCCGAGCACCTTCATCGCGTCGATCTCCTCGCGGATCGTGCGGGCCCCCAGGTCGGCACAGATGGCGGTGGCGCCGGCGCCGGCGACGATCAGCACGGTGACGATCGGACCGATCTGGGTGATGGTGCCGAGTGCGGCTCCGGCACCCGAGAGGTCCTGCGCACCGATCTCACGCAGCAGGATGTTGAGGGTGAAGCTGACGAGCACGGTGAAGGGGATGGCGACGAGAACAGTGGGCACCATCGACACGCGTGCGATGGCCCAGGATTGCTCGACCGTTTCACGCCACTGGAACGGGCGGCGGAACAACTCGCGCGTCGAGTCGACGCCGAGTGCGACGAAGTCACCCACTCCGTCGAGGGGTCCGGCCAGCTTGTTCAGCACAGCACTCCTCACGACTCGTACAGCACACAAAAGCTACCATTGAAGACCGCGCCAGTGGGACGATCGACCCACTGGATTCTCTCACCCCATCAGTCCGCTCGCCGAGAAGGTTCGGCGCGGGTCGCGGTCGGCGAAGTAGGACCCCAGGGTCTTCGCGAGATCGTGGGCGTCCCAGGCATCCCCGTCTGCGACGAACACATGGTCCACGCTCGGTGCGGCCATCACCATGACCCGAGGACCGTACACGACGAAGACCTGGCCGGTGACCGAATCGGAATCCGCTCCGGCAAGGAATTGCACAAGCCGGACGACGTGCTCGGGGTCGAGTGGATCGATACCGTCGGTGGGCGCCTCCCCGAACACCGCCGCCGTCATCGCGGTCCGGGCGCGCGGACAGATCGCGTTGGCGCGGACGCCGTAGCGTCCGAGCGCGCGCGACGCAGACAGCGTCAGCGCGGTGATGCCGGCCTTCGCGGCACCGTAGTTGGCCTGGCCCTCGGGGCCGAGGAGCCCGGCCTCCGACGCGGTGTTGATGAGGCGGCCGTACACGGGCGCGCCGGCGGCCTTGGATTCGGCGCGCCAGTAGGCGGCCGCGTTGCGGTTGAGCAGGAAATGCCCGCGCAGGTGCACGCGGATGACGAGATCCCAGTCGTCGTCGCTCATGTTGAACAGCATCTTGTCGCGGACGACTCCGGCGTTGCTCATCACCACGTGCAGGCCGCCGTGCTCTTCGGTGGCGGTGCGCATGATCTCGGCGGCGGTCGCCGAGTCGGAGATGTCGCCGGCCACCGGGATCGCGGTGCCGCCCGATGCGGTGATCGTGTCGATGACGTCGCTGGCGTCGAGTGCCGAGGCGAGGTCGTTCACGACGACGGTCGCTCCCTGTGCCGCCAGTCCCAGGGCCTCGGCCCGGCCCAATCCGGCTCCTGCGCCGGTAACGACGGCAACCTTGCCCTCCAACGATCCAGTCACGCGAGACCTCCCCTTGACACACACCGGCGAACAGAAACTAGAACCTGTTCTAACAGGTTAGTCGGTGCGGCCGTACCTCCGGGGCGGTTTCGTCAGAAACTCACTCCTCGATTGAGAGCGCGGATTTGGGGCAGCTCGCCACCACCTGACGGAGCTCCTCTTCCCTGCCCTCGGGGACCTCGTCGGAGAGAATGACCAGGTAATCGTCATCATCGAGGTCGAATATGTCGGGTGCCATCCCCACGCAGATGGCGTTGGACTCGCAGAGGTCGAAATCGGCCTTGATCTTCATCGCCTGACACTCCTTTTGCATGCGCCCGCTGGTTGACGGGCTTCGTCAAACAGGTTAGAACGTGTTTCAGATATTGGCGAGTGCCGTTGCATTCGCCGACTATCGGCGCCACCGATGAAGGAGCATTCCATGCGCATCGCCTACACCGACGCACAGGCAGACCTAAGACGCGAACTGCGCGCCTACTTCGCCGGCCTGATGACCGAGGAACGTCGGGCCGCGTTGTCCGGCGGTGACGGCGAACTCGGCGAGGGTGATGCCTACCGTGACGTCGTACGTCAGATGGGCACCGACGGCTGGCTGGCACTGGGATGGCCGGAGGAGTTCGGCGGCCAGAACCGCTCGATGATGGATCAGCTGATCTTCACCGACGAGGCCGCGATCGCGGGTGCGCCGGTGCCGTTCCTGACTATCAACTCGGTGGCGCCGACGATCATGCATTACGGCACCGATGAGCAGAAGTCGTTCTTCCTGCCGAAGATCGCCGCGGGCGACCTGCACTTCTCGATCGGTTACTCCGAACCCGGCGCGGGCACCGATCTGGCGGGGCTGCGCACCACCGCAGTCCGCGACGGTGACGACTACGTGGTCAACGGTCAGAAGATGTGGACCTCGCTGGTCGCCTATGCCGATTACATCTGGCTGGCGTGCCGCACCGATCCGGACGTGCTCACCGAGGAGGGTCGCGCCCGCGGACTCAAGCGGCATCACGGGATCTCGGTGCTCATCGTCCCCGCGGACGCGGAGGGTTTCAGTTGGACTCCGGTGCACACCATGTCCGGCGTCGACACGAGCGCCACCTACTATTCCGACGTGCGGGTGCCGGTCACCGCGCGGGTCGGCGACGAGGGACGCGGCTGGTCGCTGGTGACCAATCAGCTCAACAACGAACGCGTCGCCCTCTGTAGTGCCGCACCGATTCAGACCGCGTTGCGCGAGACCGTGGCATGGGCGCAGCAGACCAAGACCGGCGACGGCAGCCGGGTGATCGACACCGACTGGGTGCGGCAGAACCTCGCACGGGTGCACGCGAAGGTCGAGTTCCTGAAGTTGATCAACTGGAAGATCGCGTCCGCGGCCAGTTCCGGGGGCGCACCGAGCCCCGCGGATGCCTCGGCGACCAAGGTCTTCGGCACCGAATTCGCCACCGAGGCATACCGTTTGCTCATGGAGGTGATCGGTCCGGCCGCCACCATCCGCGCGGACAGTTCCCATGCCCGGCTACTCGGCCGGGTCGAGCGATTCCAGCGCACCTCGCTGATCCTCACGTTCGGCGGCGGCACCAATGAGGTGCAGCGCGACATCATCGCGATGGCCGCGCTCGGGCTACCGCATCAGCGACGCTGAGACAACCCCTACTTCGAGAGCAGGACAATGGATTTCACGCTGGATGAGGCCACCCTCGACATTGCGGGGTTGGCCCGTGACATCGCCTCCAAGGTCAGCACCGACGAGCGGGTCGCCGAGTTGGAGGCCGCGGGTCGTATGGACGACGTGCTGTGGCGGGAACTCGGCGCCGCCGGACTGTTGGCACTCGAATTGTCGGCCGACGCCGTCGATGTCGGCGACGGGTTGAGCATCGTCGAATCCGTCACGGTGGCAGAGCAATTGGGACGTGCACTGGCGCGTGTCCCGTTCGGGACGCATGCGGTGGCAGCGCTACCGGTACTCGCGAAGACCGGATCGTCGACGCTACGCGAGTCGCTGCTGGCCGCCGCCGCGACCGGCAAGAAGATCCTGACGGTGGCGTTCGAGGAGGAACTCGGTGCCGATGTCCGTGCGCCACAGGCCACGCTGTCACGGAACGACTCCCGGTGGGTGCTGTCGGGCACCAAGGTCAACGTGCCCTACGCCGCCGAGTCCGCGGCCATTCTGGTGAACGCGGTCTCCGACGACGGGGTGCGGGTGGTCGCCGTGGCGAGTACCGCTCCCGGGGTCGGCATCACCGACACCCCGGTGACCGGCAAGACCCCGACATTCATCGTCGACTTCGACTCGGTTGTGATCGACGACGATCATGTCCTCGCCGGTGGTGGCGACACCGTCGCCGAGGTGGCCGACCGCATGACCTTGGCGGTGTGTGCCGATCAATCCGGAACGGTCTCTCGTGCAATGGAATTGACCGCCTCGTACGCCGTCGAGAGAGAGCAGTTCGGTCGCGCCATCGGGTCCTTCCAGGCGGTGGCGCAGCGTCTGGCCGACGGATACATCGACGCGCAGGGCTTGTCATTGACCACCACCCAGGCGGCGTGGCTGTTCGCCCGCGCCGACGACCTCGACGACGGTGACGACGTCGGGATGGCCATCGCGACCGCCAAGTTCTGGGCGTGCGACGCCGGGCACCGCGTGGCCCATACCGCCGTCCACGTGCACGGCGGCGTCGGCCTCGACACCACGCATCCGGCGCACCGATACTTTCTGCGCGCCAAGCAGAACGAGTTCACGATGGGTTCGGCGCCGGTGGTCCTCGAGTCCATCGGCGCGGGGTTGGCATCGGCGCCGGCATGACCGGAGCAGGGCAGCTGACGGCGTCCACCGCGACGATCTCGTCGTTGCTCACCGCACTCGCCGACGTCGACGATCGCGGGATTCATCACGAGAACGGCTTCACACCGTTTTCCCGGTATGTGTCGGACGCGCGCCTGTGCGCGGGCCGGTTGCGTGAGCGTCTCGACTCTGAGCGGCCACCCCACGTCGGCGTATTACTCTCCAACACCATCGAATTCGCCGTTCTTGTCGCCGCCGCGGCGATCGACGGATTGGTGATGGTCGGACTCAACACCACTCGCCGGGGTGAGGCGCTGGCCGCCGACGCGGCGCGCGCCGACTGTCAGTTCGTTCTCGTCGACTCCGAGACAGCCGGTCTGGTCGATGGCGTGGACATGGGGATGGCGGTTCTCGACGTTGCCGAGGTGTTCGGCGGCGAGTCTCCTGCGGCCGACAGCGTGGGTATTCGGGAAGTCCTCCCGGACGAGTTGCTGATGCTGATCTTCACGTCCGGAACCACCGGCGAACCGAAGGCTGTGCGATGCACACAGCGCACCTTTGCCGCTGCGGGTGTGATGCTGGCCGAGCGCTTCTCGATCGGCGCCGACGACGTCGTCTACCTGTCGATGCCGATGTTCCACTCGAATGCGATGATCGCGGGGTGGTCGGTGGCGTTGGCCGGTGGGGCGTCGATCGCGCTGCGGCGCAGGTTCTCTGCACGCGGATTCGTCGAGGATGTGAAGCAGTACGGGGTCACCTACGCCAATTACGTCGGCAAGCCGCTGCACTACATCCTGGCGACCGAGGAACAGGACGACGACGCGTCGACCCGGTTGCGGATCGTCTATGGGAACGAGGCCTCGGCAGCCGACCGGGACCGTTTCGCGCGGCGCTTCGGTTGCCGCGTCGTGGACGGATTCGGGTCGACGGAGGGCGGTGTGGCGATCACCCGCACTCCGGATACACCGCCGGACGCGCTGGGACCGTTGACTTCTCCGACGCAGATCGTCGACCCGGACACCGGTGAACCTGTCGCGGCCGGCCAGGTCGGCGAGTTGGTGAACAGTTCCGGCCCAGGACTGTTCAGTGGCTACTACAACGACCCGGAGGCCACGGCCGAGCGGATGCGTGGCGGCATCTATCACACGGGCGACCTCGGCTGGGTCGACGACGCGGGTTTCATCCACTTCGCGGGCCGCTTGGGTGACTGGATGCGCGTGGATGGCGAGAACCTCGGCACCGGCCCGATCGAACGAATCCTGCTGCGAAACCCACTGATCCGCCAGGCCGCGGTCTTCGGAGTACCGGTCGAGATCGGCGACGAGATCGAGGCCGTCCTGGTCTGCTCGGACCACCTCACCGCCACCGACTTCGTCGACTTCCTCTCCGCCCAGCGGGATCTGGGACCGAAGCAATGGCCGCACCGGGTTCGGATCGTCGAATCACTCCCCGAGACCGCGACCTTCAAGACCGTGAAACGCCATCTACGGCAGACCAGCACACCACCCACCTGGATCCGCACGAACGGCCACTACATCCCACCGATCGAGTAGCGCAACCTTCCCACCCCGCGGATCGAGTGCACCCAACCCCCGCCGGTCGAGTGCCCCGCGTATCCGCCGGGCCAGCTTGTCGAGGTCGAGACCACCCGACCCCCGCCGGTCGAGTGCATCCGCAACCCCGCTGGTCGAGCCACCCTTCCGGTGGCCGACCCGCCCCTTCCGTTGGTCGAGCCGGTCCGGAGCGATAGCGGAGGACCGAGTCGAGACCTCCGCAACCCGACGACGAAACCGGGTCACCGCCAACCGAACACAGCTCTGCCGACATTGACAGCGCTCACCCCCAACCGATTCCGCGCCAACATAGTTGTCGTACCCCCTCGCTACACTTGACTCAGTTCAGTTGATCCGACCGATCAGAGGAGGTGAACATTATGGCCACCAACACCATTGGCAGCAGCAAGGCACCGGAACTGTCGATGACCGCCGCCGACGCGGCCATGATCGATCACCTCCCTGTCGAGGCGGCCACCGCACTCGCCCGCTCGCTGCAACGCCAGGAACGGCAAGTGATCGCTCGGAAAGTGCTGTCGGCGGCGCGGATCGGACACGCCGTATACGACGAGATGCTGCTCTCAGGCCATCAGACCAATGTGCACACCACCGGCGCCGTCGACAAGGCCGCCACCGGCAAGGTATCCACCACCCTGGGTGTGTCGGTGCCGCAAGCGACGGCGTGGATGACGTTGAGCTTCCTGCTGTCGACACTCCCGACGGTGACCGCCGCATTCCTCGACGGTGACCACTCCCTGGAACGTATCCGCATCATCGCCAACGAGATCGCCGTCCTGTCCGACGACGATGCCCGCGCGTTCGCCGAAACCCGTGCACTGCAACTCGCCGAACGTAACCAGGCCGATAAGACCCTGCGGGATCAGGTCGTCGAAATGGTGATCGCCCTGGATCCCGACGGCGCCGCCGACCGTCGCGAGGAAGCCGCCGCACGCGATCAGAACGTTCGCGTGCGCCGAGACACCAACGGGCACTGCAGCATCTCCGTCTACGCACCAGGTGAGATGGGTGCCCATCTGGCGGCGCGGATCGCGAAGATGATCAGCGAACGGATCTGCCCGCGTGATCCGCGTCGTCAGGG
Source organism: Gordonia oleivorans (assembly GCF_040044975.1). Lineage (NCBI taxonomy): Bacteria > Bacillati > Actinomycetota > Actinomycetes > Mycobacteriales > Gordoniaceae > Gordonia > Gordonia oleivorans. The sequence continues at coordinate 58,717 of NZ_JBDZDI010000018.1, read as the reverse complement.
TCAGGTGCAGGTCGCGGCATTCGCCGAAATCCAAGGACTGCCCGGGGCACACCTGTCGTGTGAATGCGGTCGGGGCGACTGCTCGCGGGCGATCCCCTTGCCGGAAGAGCCCAGTGGTCTGACCGACCTCGACATCGATGTCGACGACGACGCGCCTGATCTGTCTGGCGATGTCGATGCGGACGCCGACGTGACCGCCGATGCCGAGACAATCACCGGCGACGACACTGACTGTGCAGCAACGGATACCGAAGAGTCGCAACCCGACACCGACACCGACACCGATTCGCAGTTGTCGCTGTCGTTGATCACCGACCCGTCCGGGCAACGGGAAGCCCGGCTGGAGTACTTCGGCGTGATTGACAACTCCCACGCCCGATCGCTGATCACTTCGGGACAGCTGGTCACCGTCAGCGAGTTTCCCACCCTCGACATCCCCACCATCAACACCGCCACCTCACTGGACCGGATACCCGCGGCGTGGCGTCGCCTCGACGATCCGTTCCCCGCGCCACCGATCGACCCCACCGGACACGGCGGACATCTGCTCCCGCCATCAGGTGCGTTGACGTATCGGATACCAGAGTGGTGGCGGGAGAAGATCATCGAGTTGGATGGCACCTGCCGGTACCCGCATTGCGGCCGACCGGCCAGTGAATGCCAGATCGATCACCTGGTGAAATTCGTGCACCAGGATCCGATCACCGGTGGCTGGACCGTGGAATTCAACCTGATGCCGTTGTGCACCCCGGACCATCAGCGAAAACACATGGGATTGTTGATCCCCACCATGCTGTCGGACCGGGCTGTCATCTGGCGAGACCCGGCCACCGGGGAGACCATCACCACCTATCCGCGGTAAGACGCTGGCTTTGGCCTGCCGTCGGGTGGTGTTGCGCTGTGATCGGTTTCCAGCCCCGTGTTGGGTGGTCTCGAGGCTCGTCGCCCAGGGGCTCCTCGCACCTCGACCGGCGGGAGTGAGATTGTGCTGCAATATGTTTCCGGCGTCAGGTTGCGTGGTCTCGACGTCGACAGAGCTCGGCCCGGTGACACACCACGGGCTCGCAGGATCGCACGAGGCGGCTCGGCATACCGGGCGCGGCTACTCTCCTACCCCTCCAACGTCTTCGTCATCCGGCCGACGGCCTCTTCGTACTCGCTGACCATGTCGGCGATGAGTTCGGCGACCGGTGTGATGGCGTTGAGCCGGCCGACGATCTGTCCCGCCGGCATCGCGACGACGCCGGGGTCGTCCGACGCCGAAATCCGCGCGTGCGCTTCGGAAACCAGGATGTTCTGCAGCGGCATGGGCAGCGGGTCGGGAGCGTTGTCGGCATCCCACGCGTCGGTCCAACGGGTCTTGAGCAGCCGGGCGGGTTTGCCGGAGTAGATCCGTCGCCGCACCGTGTCACGCGAGGTCGCATCCAGCAGCGCCTGCTGCACCGTCGACGGACCCTCCTGCCCCTCGGCCATACCGAGTTTGTACTCGGCGGCGGTCAGCCAGTAGGTGCCCATCCAGACACCTTGTGCACCAAGGGCGATGGCCGCAGCGATCTGTCGGCCACTTCCCACTCCACCGGCGGCGAGGACCGGGGCGCGGTCGCCGACGGCGTCGACGAGTTCGGGCCACAGGATCATCGACGTGACCTCGCCGGTATGCCCACCACCCTCGTAACCCTGGGCGATGACGATGTCGACACCCGCGTCGACATGATGCAGCGCATGGTCTTTCGCACCCGCGAGGGCCGCCACCAGCACACCATGGTCATGGGACGTCTGGATCACATCGGCCGGCGGCGAGCCGAGCGCATTCGCGATGAGCTTGATCTGCCCGTACTTGTCGGCATGGGTCATCGCCACATCGACATGCGAGCGGGCCACCGAGTGCAGCCACCCGAGGACACCGGCATTGACGCGATCACCGTCGGGCAGCGGCGGGACGCCGAGATCGTCGAGGGTGCGCTCGACGAAGGCGCGGTGTTCCGGCGGGATCATCGCGTCGAGATCCACATGGCTTCCCTCGGTGGGGATCTTGGCCGGCATCACCACGTCGACGCCAAACGGTTTGCCGTCGGTGTTCTCGTGCATCCACTCGAGGACCTCGTCGAGTTCGTCGGGATCGTTGAACCGCACGCAGCCCAGCACGCCGAGGCCACCGGCCCGGCTGATCGCCGCCGCCACATGCTGACTGGGCGTGAAGCCGAAGATCGGATAGTCGATGCCGAAGCGTGTCGCCAGATCGGTTTTCATTTCGTGGTCTCCGTAACCGCCGCGCGGGCATCCTCGATGGTGGTGTCGGCAGGTCGGCCCTCGGCAACCGAGACCGCCCACCGGTAGTCGGGTTTACCCGCCGGTGACCGTTTGATCGCATCCACGAACCAGACACTGCGCGGGGATTTGTAGCCGGCCAACTCTTTTCGGACGACGTCGGAGAGCTCGGTCACCGACGGTCGGGCATCGTCGCGTGTCGCGATCACCGCCCCGACCCGCTGACCGAAGCGGGGGTCGGCCACGCCGACGACGACGGTGTCGAAGACGTCGGGATGCGCCTTCAGCGCCGCTTCCACTTCCTCGGGGAACACCTTCTCCCCGCCGGTGTTGATCGACACCGACCCGCGCCCGAGCATCGTGATGCTGCCGTCGGTCTCGACCTGCGCGAAGTCGCCGGGGATCGAGTAGCGAACCCCATGGAACTCCTTGAAGGTCTTCGCCGACTTCTCCGGATCGTTGTGATAGCGCAGCGGGATGTGACCGGTGCGCGCCAGCACACCGACCTCGCCGCTGCCCGGTTCCACGCGGGTGCCGTCCTCGCGCAAGACGTGAGTCTGCTTGTCGGCGTTGACCCGTGGCGCCCCGACGTGCGATTGCCCCTTGGCGACGACGCCCAGCCCACCGAATCCGGTCTCCGACGATCCGATGGCGTCGATGATGACGGCGTTCGGGAACTTGGCGAGGAACTGTTCCTTGACGCTCGGCGAGAACAGGCACGCCGAACTGGCCACCGACACCACCGTCGAGGTGTCGTGGTCACGCTGTTCGAGCGCCTCGATCATGGGGCGCCCCATGGCATCTCCGGTGATGAAGATGACGTTCACACCATGCCGGCCGACTGCCTCCCACACCGAGTGCGCATCGAAGTCCGGGTACACCACGGCCTTTCCGCCGCCGAACAGCGCCTGGAAGACCGCCCACTGCGAACCGCCGTGGATGAACGGCGGGATCGGGAACCGCACCAACTGCCCGCCGGCGGCGCCGGTCTTGGCGTGTTCCCATTCGTCGGCGACCGGCTCACCGGTGTACCACTCGATGCCGCCGCCGAGTACCCGCCAGACGTCCTCCTGCCGCCACACCACGCCCTTCGGCTTCCCGGTGGTGCCGCCGGTGTAGAGCATGTACAGATCGTCGTTGGAGCGGTCCCCGAAGTCGCGCGCGGTCGACGATTCGGCGATCGCGTCCTCGTAGGCGATCGCCGGCGCCACCGCGTCGGCGCAAGCGACGTCGACGTCGCTGCCATCCTCGATCACGATCCGATGTTCGACCGCCAGGTCCGCTCCCCCATAGTCGGCCCGATTCGATAACACGTTGCAGACGCGTGGCGAGTACTGCCGCTCATGGATGAGCACCTTCATCCCGGAGTCACTGAAGATGTGATCGAGTTCGGCCTCGACGTAGCGGTAGTTGACGTTGACCATCACCGCCCGGGCCTTGAAGATCGCGACCATCGCCTCGACGGATTCGATGGTGTTTCTGCTGTACAGCCCCACGGCGTCGCCCGGCGCGACGCCGAGTTCCTGGAGCTTGTGGGCCAGCGCGTTACTGCGCGCCTCGAGTTCGGCATAGGTACGGGCGCGCTCGCCGGATTCGAGTGCGGTGCGGTCGGGCATGAGGTCGACCGCATGCTCGATGAGGTCGCCGATGGTGAAAGCCATGAGACAAAATTAGAACGTGTTACTGTTTCCGGCAAGAGATTCTTCCACTTCGATCGATCTGGGGGTCGAGATGACCGCTTTGTCGCAGCCCGAGTCCGCCACCGACCACATCCCCCACTGCCTCGTCGAGCAGCGGGGACATGTCCTCATCGTCACGATGAACCGGCCCGAGGCCCGCAACGCCCTCTCGTCGGAGATGATGGCGATCATGACCGAGGCCTGGGATCGGGTCGATTCCGATCCCGAGATCCGGGTGGCGATCCTGACCGGCGCGGGTGGCGCCTTCTGCGCGGGGATGGACCTCAAGGCCATGTCCAAGAACGCTCCCGGCGACACCGTCAAGTCCGGGTCGTGGGACCCCGCGTCGCTGCCCGCCCTCCTCAAGGGACGACGGCTGACCAAACCGCTGATCGCCGCGGTCGAGGGACCCGCCATCGCCGGTGGCACCGAGATCCTGCAGGGCACCGACATCCGGGTCGCCGGCGAGAGTGCGAAATTCGGTGTGTCCGAGGCCCGTTGGGGACTCTTCCCGCTCGGCGGCAGCGCGGTTCGGCTGGTCCGGCAGATCCCCTACACCGTCGCCTGCGACATCCTCCTCACCGGGCGCCACATCAGCGCCGCCGAGGCCAAGGAGTACGGACTGATCGGCCACGTCGTCCCCGACGGCACCGCGCTCGACAAAGCCCTCGAACTCGCCGAGGCGGTCGCCGCCAACGGTCCGCTCGCCGTGCAGGCCATTCTGCGCACCATCCGCGAAACCGAGGGAATGCACGAACTCGATGCCTTCCAGGTCGAGGCACCGATCGGGATCTCGGTGTTCCAGAGCAAGGACGCCAAGGTCGGGCCCAAATCCTTTGCCACCAAACAGAAACCGGTGTTCACCGGCGAATAGGACGCATCGTGGGCGACTGCGCCATCCGCGTCTGGACCGCGCTCTTCTCACCGATCGGTGCCGTCGCGCAGACCACCGCACTGCGCGACGCGGGCGTGAGCGGCGTGTTCACCTTCGAGGGTCCGCACGACGTCTTCACCCCCTTGGTACTCGCCTCCCAGGTCGACGATGTCGATCTGATGACGAATGTCGCGATCGCATTCCCCCGCAACCCCATTCACGTCGCGCACCAGGCCAACGATCTGCAACTGCTGAGCGACGGACGATTCCGGCTGGGTCTCGGCACCCAGATCCGGCCACAGATCGAGAAACGGTTCGGCGCCGACTTCGACCGTCCGGTCGGGCGAATGGTCGAGTTCGTCGCCGCACTCCACGCGATCTTCGACAGCTGGGAGACCGGCGCGCGCCTCGACTTCGACGGCGACTTCTATCGTCACCGCCTGATGACGCCCACCTTCAGCCCGCCGCCCAATCCGCACTGCAGGCCCCCGATCATGGTCGGTGCCCTCGGCCCGCAACTGACCCGCGCGGTCGCCAGGCATTGCGATGGCCTGCTGATCATGCCGTTCACCAGCGACCGGTTCGTCCGCGAATCGATCCTCCCCAGGGTCGCCGCCGGTCTCGCCGACGCCGGCCGCACCGCCGCCGAGTTCACGATCATGCCCGAGATCATCGTCGCGACCGGCCGAGACGAGAACGAGTACGACACCGCCGTCACCGCCGCCCGCCGCCTCCTGTCGTTCTACGGCTCCACCCCCGCCTACCGTCCGGTCCTCGACCTGCACGGCTACGGCGACCTGCAACCGGAACTCAATCGGCTCTCCAAGATCGGCCGATGGGACGAGATGCCCGGACTGATCGACGACGGTCTCCTCGATACGATCGTCGCCCGCGGAACACCCGTGCAGGTCGCCGAGCGGGTTCATGCCCGCATCGCCGGCATCGCCGACGAGGTGGCCCTCTACCAGCCCTTCCCCCTCGCCACCGGCACGCTCGGCGAGGTGCTCGACGCGCTGTCCGTCCGGTGACGTTGCCGCCGGTGAGATCGACCCCGGTGAGAGATTGACACTGCCATTGGGCGACGGCAGGGTCTAGGACATGCTCCGACGTCCCGTGAACAACGACTGGTCCGGCCAGCGGTTCCCGCACCCCACCAAGCGGCGGCCGATCATCGGCGAACTCGGCGCGTCCGATCCGCGCAATCCGATCCTCAGCGTTCTGCAGTGGGGCGCGAGACTCGGCCCGATCTTCGAACTGCAGGTCTTCCGCCAGAAGTTCGTGTTCGTCGCGTCGGCGGAACTGACCGCGGAGCTATGCGACGAAACCCGTTTCTGCAAGGCCTTGCCGCCGGCCATCACCGCCCTGCGCCAGTACGCCGGCGACGGCCTGTTCACCGCCTTCAACGACGAGCCCAATTGGCAACTCGCCCACGAGTTGCTGATGCCGGCCTTCACCAAGGCGGCGATGCGGTCGTATCACTCCACGATGACGGCCACGGCGTGCGAACTGTTCGACTACTGGGATCGTCGCGCCGTCGGCGCCGCGGATGCCGGCGCCACCACCGACTCGGGGGCCACCACCGATTCCGACGTCACCCAGGACATGACGAAGCTGACGATGGAGACGCTGACGCGCACCGCGTTCAGTCGGGACTTCGGGTCGTTCACCTCGCCGGAGCAGCATCCGTTTGTGGCGGCGATGATTCGCGCACTCGAAACCGGGCGCCGCAAGGGCGGACTCGGCACCGCGCCCGGCGGCCGGTTCCTGACCCGCTATCTCGACCACCGCAACGCCGAGCACCAGGCCTACATCGACTCCCTGCTCGACAAGGTGATCGCCGAGCGCGCCGACGACCACCGCCAGGACGACCTGCTCGGCATCATGCTCAACGTGGCCCATCCCGAGACCGGCGAGAAACTGTCGATGCTCAACATCCGGTATCAGATCCTCACCTTCCTCGTCGCCGGGCACGAAACCACCTCCGGTGCACTGTCATTCACCCTGTACTACCTCTCGCAGAACCCGGAGTGCCTGGCGCGGGCCCGCGCGGAGGCCGACGACATCCTCGGCGACGATCCGACCGCGATGCCGACCTTCGAGCAGGTCCCCAAATTCCGCTACATCCGACGGTGCCTCGACGAGGCGTTGCGGATCTGGCCGACGGTGCCCGCCTTCGCCCGCAGCCCCCGCGCCGACACCGAGATCGCCGGCCGGTACCGGATGCGACCGCAGGACTGGGCCGTCATCATGCTCGGTCTGGTACACCGCGACCCCGAGGTGTGGGACCGCCCGGATGTCTACGATCCGGACCGCTTCCTCGCCGAGAACGTGAAGAAGCGCCCCGCCCACAGCTACAAGCCGTTCGGAGCGGGACTGCGGGCGTGCATCGGTCGCCAGTTCGCGCTGCACGAGGCGGTCCTGGTTCTGGCCGGGCTCCTGCATCGTTACGAGCTGGCCGCCGACCCGAGCTACCAGCTGGCCGTCGACGAGCGACTCACCATGGTGCCCAAGGACTTCCACCTGTCGCTGACGAAGCGGACGATCCCGGCGACGGCAGGCATCGGCTGAGGCGTCCCATCCCGTCGAGTGGGCGCCGTATCCCGTCGAGTGGGCGCCGTATCCCGTCGAGTGGGCGCCCTATCCCGTCGAGTGGGCGTCCCATCCCGTCGAGTGGGCCTACACCAACCCCGCCACCTGCTCGATGGTCGCCACATCGCGGGCGGTCACCATCAGCATGCCGACGCCCGCGGCCTCCCACTGCTTGATCTGGTCGCGCACCTCGTCGGCGGTCCCGGCGATCAACGTTTCGCGCACCATCTCGTCGGGTACGGCGGCGATCGCCTCGGCCTTGCGCCCCGCCAGGAACAGCCTCCCGATCTCGTCGACGACGTCGCCGTAACCCATCCGCCGATACAGTTCGGCGTGAAAGTTCTTCTCCTTGGCGCCCATTCCGCCGACGTAGAGCGCTGTCGACGGCCGGTACCGATCGATGACCGACGCGACGTCGTCGGTGATGGCCATCTGCACCGTCGCCGCCACCTCGAAGTCCTCACGGGTGCGACGTGCACCGGGCCGGGCGAATCCGTCGGCAAGCCATTCCTCGTACTGATCGGCCAGTGACAGGCTGTAGAAGATCGCCAGCCACCCGTCGGCGATCTCCGCGGTCTGCGCCACGTTCTTCGGCCCCTCCGCGCCGAGCCAGATGGGGATGTCGGCGCGCAGTGGATGGGTGATCGGCTTGAGCGCCTTCCCCAGACCGGTCGCGCCGGGCGCATCGGCGGGATACGGCAACGGGTAGTGCGGACCGCCGCTGGTCACCGGCGCCTCCCGTCCGAGCACCGACCGCACGATCTCCACGTATTCCCTGGTGCGCGCCAACGGCTTTGCGAACGGCTGCCCGTACCAGCCCTCGACCACCTGCGGCCCGGACACCCCCAGTCCGATGATGTGGCGCCCTCCCGAGAGGTGATCCAGCGTCAGCGCCGCCATCGCCAAGGAGGTCGGCGGCCGGGCGGAGAGTTGGGCGACCGCGGTACCGAGCCGAACCCGTGACGTCGACGCACCCCACCACGCCAGTGGCGTGTAGGCATCCGATCCCCAGGACTCGGCGGTGAACACGGAGTCGAACCCGTTCTCCTCGGCCGCTGCGATGAGCGCGGGCGCGTGCGTGATCGGTTCCGCTCCCCAATAGCCCAGTTGTAACGACAGTTTCACGATGGTCGCCGTCCTCTCGTGGCACCGATCAGAAGCGCGATGACATGCGCCTTGTGCCCAATACTAGAACGTGTTCTACTCGATTGTGTGAGCAGCATCGCAACTGACACCCACGACGGCCCATCGAGTCCCGTCGCCACGGTTCCCGAACCGGAGACGACCATCCTCACCGCGCCGTTGACCAACACCTTCGGCTACACCCGGTCGCTCGGGCCGGTCCTGTCACAGTTCGCGCTCGGGTTGCGCGACGGCCGGATCGTCGGCTCGAAGAACTCCGACGGCACCGTGTCGGTCCCGCCGGTGGAATTCGACCCCTCCACCGGCAAGGCCACCACCGACCTCGTCGACGTCGCCGCCGTCGGCACCGTGACGACGTGGACGTGGAATCCGGTGCCCGCCGAACCGCAACCGTTCGACACCCCCTTCGCGTGGGCGCTGATCCGGCTCGACGGCGCCGACACCGCGCTGCTGCACGCCCTGCGCGTCGACTCCCCCGACGACCTGAGCACCGGCATGCGCGTGCACGCGGTGTGGCGTGCCGCGCGCACCGGCCGCATCGACGACATCAGCCACTTCGCACCGGGTGACACCCCGGCCGTCGCGGCGCCCAACACCTCCGACGACGACCTCCCCCACAACGGCAACGTGGTGATCACGACACCCATCACCACCGCCATCACGCATTCGGCCACCGAGGAGGAGACCTGGTATCTCCAGGGCCTGAAGGCGGGCAAGCTCTACGGCACCCGCATCGGCTCCGGGGTCGACGCCGGCCGTGTGTACTTCCCGCCGCGCAAGGTCAGCCCGTCCGACGGCGCACCGTCTGTCGAGCGAGTTGAGTTGTCCGACAAGGGCATCGTCACCACCTTCTGCATCGTCAACGTCCCGTTCCAGGGACAGCGGATCAAGCCGCCCTACGTCGCCGCCTATGTCCTGCTCGACGGCACCGACATCCCGTTCCTGCACCTGATCCTCGATTGCCCGGCCGACGAGGTCCGGATGGGTATGCGTGTCGAGGCGGTCTGGGTGCCCGAGGGCGAACGCGAACTGTCACTGGGCAGCATCAGTCACTTCCGGCCCACCGGGGAGCCCGACGCCGAGTACGAGTCGTATCGGGCATTCCTGTGACCCCGCACCACCTTTCGGACACGCACACCTCTCGATCTAGGAGCACCCTGTGACCCTCCCCCGGATAGCGATCGTCGGGTTCGCGCACAGCCCGAACGTCGTCGGGACGCACGGCACCACCAACGGCGTGGAGATGTTGATCCCGTGCTTCGCCAAGCTCTACGCCGAACTCGGCATCACCCGCACCGACATCGAGTTCTGGTGCAGTGGATCGTCGGATTACCTTGCCGGGCGCGCTTTCTCGTTCATCTCGGCGATCGACTCCATCGGTGCCATGCCGCCGATCAACGAGTCGCATGTGGAGATGGACGGCGCCTGGGCGCTGTATGAGGCGTGGGTCAAGATCGCCACCGGCGAGGTCGATCTGGCGCTGGCCTACGGCTTCGGCAAGGCCACCGCCGGCAACGCCGACCTCACCCTGGCCCTGCAGACCGACCCGTATACCGTTGCGCCGCTGTGGCCCGAGGCCCGATCGCTGGCCGCGCTGCAGGCCCGCGCCGGCATCGACGCCGGGACCTGGACCGAGGCCGACATGGCCGCCGTCGCCGCCCGCACCTCCGGCGCCTCCGTCGGCGAACTCCTCGCCGCCGAGTACGTCGCGAATCCGCTTCGCGCCCATGACATCGCGCCCTACACCGACGCCGCCGCCGCGGTGATCATCGCCTCCGAACGGCGGGCCCGGGAACTCGTCGCCAACCCGGCGTTCATCACCGGCTGGGATCACCGGATCGACACCCCCAACTTCGGCGCACGAGATCTCACCGTGTCACCGTCGACGACGCTCGCCGGTGACACCGCCTTCGGAAACCGCAGTCGCGCCGTCGACATCGCCGAGATCGGCGCGCCGTACACCCATCAGGAACTGATCGTGCGCAACGCGCTCGGTCTGCCCGATTCGGTCCGCATCAATCCGTCGGGCGGCACCCTGGCCGGCAACTCACTGTTCTCCGCCGGCCTGCAGCGTATCGGCTATGCCGCGCACGAGATCATCGGCGGCAACGTCGGAACGGCGGTTGCCCACGCGACGAGCGGTCCACTGCTGCAGCAGAACATGGTGGTCACCCTGGCATCCGACGCGAACTCAGGAGAATCGAACTGATGGCACACAACAATCGCGCGGCCGTCCTCGGGACGGGGCAGACCCGCTACGTCGCCAAACGTCACGATGTGACGATGGCCGGCATGTGCCGCGAGGCCATCGACGCCGCCCTCGCCGACGCCCAGGTGAGCATCGACGACATCGACGCCATCGTCATCGGCAAGGCCCCCGACCTCTTCGAGGGTTCGATGATGCCCGAACTCGCCATGGCCGAGGCCATCGGCGCCGTCGGCAAGCGGATGATCCGGGTGCACACCGCCGGCTCGGTCGGCGGTTCGACGGCCAATGTCGCCGCGTCACTGGTGTTCGCCGGGGTGCATCAGCGGGTGCTCGCCGTCGCCTGGGAGAAGCAGTCGGAATCGAATGCCATGTGGGCGTTGTCGATTCCGGTGCCCTTCACCAAGCCGGTGGGCGCAGGCGCCGGCGGATTCTTCGCCCCGCACGTGCGTGCCTACATCCGGCAGTCGGGAGCACCCGAACACATCGGTGCGATGGTGGCCGCCAAGGATCGCCGCAACGGTGCACTGAATCCGCTGGCGCATCTGCATCAGCCCGACATCACCGCCGAGAGCGTGATGGAATCGCAGATGCTGTGGGATCCGATCCGCTACGACGAGACCTGCCCATCGTCGGACGGTGCCTGTGCGGTGGTGATCGGCGCCGAGGACGTCGCAGATTCCGCTGTTGCCCAGGGTAATCCGGTCGCCTGGATTCACGCGACCGCGATGCGCACCGAGCCGTTGAGCTTCGCACACCGCAATGTGGTGAGTCCGCAGGCCGGTCGGGACGCCGCGGCGGCACTGTGGAAGGCCGGCGGCATCGACAACCCGATCGAGGAGATCGACGTCGCCGAGATCTACGTCCCCTTCTCCTGGTTCGAGCCGATGTGGTTGGAGAACCTGGGATTTGCCCCCGAGAACGAGGGCTGGAAACTCACCGAGGCACATGAGACGGAGATCGGCGGGCGCATCCCGCTCAACGCGTCCGGCGGCGTGCTGTCGTCGAATCCGATCGGTGCCTCCGGCATGATCCGCTTCGCCGAAGCCGCCATCCAGGTGATGGGCAAGGCCGGGGCCCATCAGGTCCCCGACGCCCGCAAGGCCCTCGGCCACGCGTATGGCGGTGGATCGCAGTACTTTTCGATGTGGCTGGTGGGCGCGGAGAAGCCGGTGCACTAGTCCCCTCGGCTCGGTTGATCGTCGTCGACGAGAAGTGGGGGAAGAACGTTCTTCCCCCACTTTCTCTGTCCTCCGCCGGGAACTCCCGAAGAGCGAGTCGATTCCTGGGGGAGGAACGTTCCTCCCCCGGAAATCGCGTCGTCGGCCAGAAACTGCCGGCCGACGAAACGAAAAGTGGGGGAAGAAGATTCTTCCCCCACTTTCAGCGGAACCGAGCCGAGCCAAACTCAGCCGTCCACCCCAAGCCTGTGAGAGGTACCGCTCAGGCCGGACGAACCGAGTTGATGGTCTTCTCGACCTCCCAGAAGGCCCGCAGCGCAGACAGTTTGCCGTCATCGCCGGCCCGGTAGGTGAACACCCCTCGTGCCTCGGAGATGTGACCGGCGATGTGCGTCACGATCTTTCCGATGTAGGCCACCTCGTTGCCACAGATGATCTCCTCGTCGAAGACGAACTCGATCTTCTCCGTCGTTCCGATCGACAGATCCCAGAACTCCGAGATCCGTTGATGCCCGGTGAATCCCACTCCCTCGGCGTCGAACATCGACGGTCCGACCGGGTCCTCGACCGTGGCGTCGGCGGCGAAGTTGTCCACCCAGGCCTGCTTGTCCCGGGTTTCGACGAACTCGCGTGACCGCTGTCCGGCGACGACCGCCGGGTGATTCTCCCGGTCGATGTTCAGGTACGCCGGGCCCTGCTGGGCCCCAACCTCTTTGGCTGTTGTCATGGAACGGCTGTCACTTCGTCCCGTAGTCGACCTGCAGTTCCTTGACACCGTTGATCCAGCCGTGCCGCAGCCGGCGGGGCACCTCGAGGCGGGTGATGTCGGGAACGAGATCGGCCAGCGCGTTGAACATCAGGTTGATCTCCATGCGTGCGAGGTTGGCGCCCACGCAGAAATGCGCTCCGTTGCCGCCGAATCCGACGTGCGGGTTGGGATCTCGCAGGATGTTGAACGAGTACGGGTCCTCGAAGACGTCCTCGTCGTAGTTGGCCGATCCGTAGAACAGGCCGACGCGCTCCCCTTCGGCGATGTCGACGCCACCGATCTGGGTGTCCCGCTTGGCGGTGCGCTGGAAGCAGTTCACCGGTGTCGCCCATCGGACGATCTCGTCGACGGCGGTGGCCGGACGATCCCGCTTGAACAGCTCCCACTGATCGGGATGTTCGAGGAAGGCGTTCATGCCGTGACTGATCGCGTTGCGGGTGGTCTCGTTGCCGGCGACGGTGAGCAGGATGAAGAAGAACCCGAACTCGGTCTCGTCGAGGCTCTGGCCGTCGATGTCGGCATTGACCAGCACCGAGACGATGTCGTCGACGGGATTGCGGCGACGCTCCTCGGCCATCGTGTAGCCGTAGCCGAGAATCTCGGCCGACGCCATCTGCGGATCCTCGGCGAAGTCGGGATCGTCGTAATTCATCATGTTGTTCGACCAGTCGAACAGCTTGACGCGGTCGGCCTCGGGCACGCCGAGCAGATCGGCGATCGCCAGCAGGGGGAGGTCGACGGCGACGTCGTGCACGAAGTCGCCGGTTCCCCGATCCGCGGCCTGCTTGACGATGGTCCGTGCCGCGTCGTCGAGCTTGTCCTCGAGGGCCTGGACCGCGCGCGGGGTGAAGGCCTTGGAGACCAGCTTGCGCAGCCGGGTGTGATCCGGCGGATCGTGGTTGATCAGCAGCGCCTTGGTGACGTCGAGTTGGTCCTGCGGCATGTCGTCGTCGAAGCGCATGATGACGCCGTTGCTCGCCGTGGACCAGTCGGCGTTGTTCTTGGAGATCTCGCGGATGTGCGCGTGCTTGGAGACCACCCAGTAGCCGCCGTCGTGGAAGCCGCCACCCTTGCCGGGCCGCTGCGCGTTCCACCAGACCGGCGCCGTCTTGCGCAGCGCCGCGAACTCCCGCACCGGCAGCCCGTGTTCGAGCAGCTCAGGGTTGGTGAAGTCCCATCCCTCCTGCTGCGTGAAGGCGAGGCTGTTCGCCCCCTCCGCAGATGAAGCGCCTGCTGACGATTCCTCTGCGGAAACGTTGACGGTCTTGACCACTGTCACACCACCTGTCGTTTCCTGCGTGAGATGAGATCCGGTTTCGGTCTCATGTGTGACCCACGGTACACACGTACACCAGCCAAGACGAGAACTCGTTCTACTTTTTTCTGGACGATCGCCCCAGACGAGCGTCCCTTTTGTGATTTGGGCGACCGTCCCAGTCCGTGATTACAGGACTGATGTCCAGGGATGATCGAGATATCGCCACCGGCGGCTTCCTCCGCATCCGCAAGACCTGGACTCAAACTGAAACATGTTCTAGTTTGGGCGGAGAAGTCGGTAACCTCGAAAGGACTTGACCATGGGCGTCCCGGTGATCGTCGAAGCGGTGCGGACACCGATCGGTAAGCGAGCCGGCTGGTTGTCGGGCCTGCATGCCGAGGAGTTACTCGGCCTCACCCAACGCGGCCTGCTCGAGCGGGCCGGGATCGACCCCGCCCTCGTCGAGCAGACCATCGGCGGATGTGTGACGCAGGCCGGCGCCCAGGCCGGGAACATCACCCGGAAGGCGTGGCTGTCGGCGGGCCTTCCCGAGCAGACCGGGGCGACGACCATCGATTGCCAGTGCGGGTCGGCGCAGCAGGCCAATCACCTCATCGCGGGCCTCATCGCCACCGGCACCATCGACGTCGGCGTCGCCTGCGGGGTGGAGACGATGACGACGGTGCCCCTCGGCGCCAACGTCGGCACGTCGGCCGGCCCCTACCACGCCGATTCGTGGAACGTCGACATGCCCAACCAGTTCGAGGCGGCCGAGCGGATCGCCCGGCGACGCGGGATCACCCGGGACGACATCGATGCCCTCGGCCTGCGCAGTCAGCAGAATGCGCGGAAGGCCTGGGACGAAGGCCGCTTCAATCGAGAGGTGTTGAGCCTCAAGGCACCTGAACGTACCAAGGACGGCGAGTTCACCGGCAACGTTCTCGACGTGACGCGCGATCAGGGACTGCGCGACACCACACTGGAGACACTCGGCGCACTGAAGCCGGTGATCGACGGGGGAATCCACACCGCGGGAACGTCATCGCAGATCTCCGACGGTGCCGCGGCCATCCTGCTGATGGACGAGGCGAAGGCGCGGGACCTCGGCCTGACCCCGCGGGCCCGGCTTCGCGCGCAGGCGCTGGTCGGTGCGGAACCGCATTTCCATCTCGACGGTCCGGTGCAGGCGACCGAACGGGTGCTGGCCAAGGCCGGAATGTCGTTGTCCGACCTCGATCTCGTGGAGATCAACGAGGCGTTCGCATCGGTGGTGTTGAGTTGGGCACAGGTACACGGCGCCGACATGGACAAGGTGAACGTCAACGGCGGTGCCATCGCCCTCGGACATCCGGTGGGCAGCACCGGTTCTCGCCTGATCACGACGGCCCTGCACGAACTGGAACGGACCGACAAGCAGACAGCGCTGATCACCATGTGTGCCGGCGGCGCCATGGCGACCGGCACGATCCTCGAACGCATCTGATCCGTGGACGCCAACAACCGTCCCGACCAACTGGATTCGCCGGTCGTAGCGAAGCTGATCAAGGTGGGTTCGCGGTTCAACACCGCGATCTATCGGATCAGCGGTGGCCGGCTCGGCAACAAGTGGCGCATCGGTGCCGGTTTTCGCAAGCCGGTGTCGGTGTGCCTGTTGACGACCACGGGCCGCAAGTCCGGCAAGCCGCGTACCGCCCCACTCCTCTATCTGCGCCGCGGAAAGGATTTCGTCGTCGTGGCGTCCCAGGGCGGCCTGGCGAAGAATCCGGCGTGGTATCTGAATCTGCGGGACAACCCCGAGGTGACGATCGAGGTGGGACGCGATCGTCACGAACTCACCGCGCGGACCGCCGACGCCGCCGAGCGGGATGAGTTGTGGCCGCAGCTCGTGGAGCTGTATCCGGACTTCGACACCTACGATGCCTGGACGGAGCGGACCATTCCGGTGGTCATCTGCGAACCGCGCTGAGGTCCGCTCCCGTCCAACGAATGTCACCGCCGGAGCGGACCATTCCGGTGGTCATCTGCGAACCGCGCTGAGGGCGACCGGTCAAGCGAGCCCCGTCCGATGGTCGAGCCGGGCGAAGCGAAGCTGAGTCCGCGTCGAGACCTCCCACACCGGCGCTGGACAGCTCACCACCGCCAACCACACTCAGCGAGAACGCATCTCGCCGATCTCGGCCGAAACTGTCGTAGGCATCGCCCGGACCGCGGCACCGAGCCACCGGTCGAGCAGCTCGCGACGGCCGGTCTCGGAGCGCTTGTCGTCGCCGGGGTCGATGATGAGTGACTGCAGTGTGCGTAGCACGATTTCGACGATGAGTTCCTTGTCGGCGTCGGTGTAGCCGCGGCCGGCCCAGTCGACGTCCATCCGATCGACCATGGTGTGCGCGAACACTCGTGCGCCGCCGGAGGTGATCTCCCCGATCACCGGGAGACTCTGATGTCCGGGCCGCAGCAGGATGCCCATGTATCGGTCCTGCGCGACGGAGTCGAGGACGGCGAGCACACCTTCGATGATGGCGACGTCCGGTTCGGTGACGCCCGCCAGTCGGGCGGCGATTCCGTCGAGGAAGCCGCCGACGGCGTCGATGGCGGTCGCGGCGAGAAGGGCTTCGGTGCTGGGGAAGTAGCGGTACACGGTTTGCCGGGTGACGCCGAGCAGGCGTGCGACGTCGGCGAGTTTGGTCGCCTCGCCGCGTTCGTCGATGACCTCCCGCGTGGCCGAGAGGATCCGGGCCACGGCTTCGTCGTCGGTGGCCGGAGGGCGACCAGACCATCCATGTGTGCGCATCAGCGTCCCTCGTGTCCCGTCCGCCCCATGGATGCTCACCCTAGCGCGTCGGTCCTTGATCGGGTCTCGGATCTGTTGACCATACGGACTTGAATAGGTGTATGGTGAAGTGACTCACGACACATCATTTGGCGGATTTATGCACGGCTCGCGATCCGCGCCGGGAGGACAACCATGACCGCAGCCACCACCTGCCCCTTCGGTCCGGGCTTCGACTTCACCGATCCCGACCTGCTCGAGCGGGGCCTACCCCTCGACGAGTTCGCACAGCTACGTCGCACCGCCCCGGTGTGGTGGAACGCCCAGGCGCCGGGCACCGGCGGCGGATTCCATGACGGCGGCTTCTGGGTGGTGTCCAAGCATCAGCACGTCCGCGAGATCTCGAAGAACTCCGCGCTGTGGTCCACCAACGCCAACGGCGCGATCATCCGGCTACCCGAGTACGTCACGGCCGATCAGATCGAGTTCACCAAAGCCCTTCTCATCAACCATGATCCGCCGGAGCACACTCGTTTGCGCAAGATCATCTCGCGGATCTTCACGCCCAAGGCCGTCGGCGCGCTGGAAGAGCGACTGCACGACACCGCCCGCCGGGTCGTCGAGGAGGCCGCGGCACGCGATACCGGAAACTTCGTCGACGACATCGCGATCCACCTTCCGCTGCAGGCCATCCTGGACCTCATCGGGGTGCCGATCCCCGATCGCCCGCGGATCCACGAACTCGTCGACGCCATCATCAACTCCGACGATCCCGATCAGACCATCGAACCGACCGTCGCCAACGCCGAACTCCTCGGCTACGCCTATCAGATGGCCGAGGAACGCCGCAAGAATCCGGCCGAGGACATCGTCACCACCCTCGTGCAGGCCGACATCGACGGTGAGGCGCTCGACGAGATGGAATTCGGGTTCTTCGTCATCCTGCTGATGACCGCCGGCAACGAGACCACCCGCAACGCGACGACGCACGGCATGAATGCCTTCCTCGACCACCCCGACGTCTGGAAGTTGTTCCGTGACAACCGGCCCCGGACGGCCGTCGACGAGATCCTACGCTGGTCGACCCCGGTCAACGCGTTCCAGCGCACCGCCCTGGCCGACACCGAACTCGGCGGGGTACCGATCGCCAAGGGCCAGCGCGTCGGCCTGTTCTATAGTTCCGCCAACTACGACGAGGACGTCTTCGACGATCCATTCACGTTCAACATCCTTCGAGATCCCAATCCGCACTTGGCCTTCGGTGGCAACGGTGCACACTTCTGCATCGGCGCGAACCTGGCCCGGCTGGAACTGAACCTGATCTTCGATGCGATCGCCGACGTTCTGCCGGACATCTCGCGCGTCGGCGAGATGCGTCGGGTCCGTTCGGGCTGGCTGAACGGGGTGAAGGAGCTACCGGTCCGCTACTCCGCCTGTCCGGTGGCGCACTGAGGCTCCGCGTAGGGAGGCCGACCGGGTACGCCATCCGACGGACCCGTCGGCACGCTCCGCTGGTGGACGTTCACGCGAAGTGATTGGATGTCGCCATGTTCGGGGTCCTGCAACCATGCCGCCACACACTCGACGATGAACTCGCCGACCTGTGGCGCGCACATCTGTGTGGATTGTGCCTGGAACTGCGCGATTCCCACGGGCAGGCCTCGCGGCTGACCACAAACACCGATGCGGTGATGATCTCGGTGCTCACGGCTGCGCAGCGCAGCGTCCCAGCCGAGCTGACCACCGCCGGACGATGCCCGCTGCGGGGGATGCGTCGTGCCGAAGTCATGGTCGGCGCGGAGCCGGGAATTCGATTGGCCGCCACCGCCTCCCTGACCCTGGCCGCGGGCAAGGCCGCCGACATCCCCGCCGAACAGACCCACGGCCTGGCACCACGCTCCCGCGTCCGCGCAGCCGCCGCCGGAGTCGCGGCGCGGCGACTGCACCGTGCCGCCACCAGGTCCGCGTCGTCGTCGACGGACCTGTCCATCGACGACATGATGGCCACCCTGGCCCGCCAGGCCGACATCGAATCCACTTCCACCGACCTACACGAGATCCTGTCGCCCGCCACCCAGGTCTGCGCCGACGTCTTTGCCGCGACCGCCGACGCCGCCGGGGTTCCGGGCAATCGCGATCACCTCGCGGCGATCGGCGCCGATTTCGGTGCGATCGCCCATCTGCTGGACGCCGTCGACGACTACGACACCGACCTCACCGAGGGCGTCTTCAATCCGCTGCGCGCCACCGATACCGATGTCGCGTCGGCACTGGCCGACTGCCGACGACTGGCCAAGGCCATCCGCCGACGCTACGACCTGCTCCACCTCGACGATGACCGACTGCTGCGCGCGGTACTCCTCGACGGGCTACACCGTGCCATCTCCCGACGCTCACGTAGCCACGGGCTTGTTTCGCTGTGCCACAACCACTCCCCGGAGTCCGCCTACCCCAATCCCACCGGCTGGCCGCCGTTCCCGCCCCCGGACTATCCCGAATCATGGCCGTACCCACCACCTTTCCGGCCCAACCGCGGGTTTCTCGAGCGCCTCGGACCGTTCGTGTGGACCACCTGCTCGGGCCAGGCCTGCTGCACCGACCACTGGAATCACTGCAGCGACAAGTGGAAGAACGAGTGCTGCGACTGCGATGATTGTGATTGCGACTGCTGCGATTGCGACTGCTGCGATTGCCCCTGAGGACACGCGCTTGCGCTCTGGTGTCAGTGATCCGACGGCCACGCCCGTGACGACAGCAGCCGAAGCCCGTTCAGCGCCACAATGACAGTGGAACCCTCGTGACCGGCGACCCCGAGTGGTAGCGGCAGATGCCCTACGAGATCCCAGGTCACGAGCACCGCGATGAACGTCGACGCGATGACGAGGTTGGCGATGACGACCCGTCTCACGCGGCGCGCCAGCGAGAGCACCGCCGGTACGGCGGCCAGGTCGTCGCGGACGATCACCACGTCAGCGGTCGCCAGTGTGAGGTCGGCACCGATGCGGCCCATGGCGATTCCGACGTCGGCGGTCGCGAGGGCGGGCGCATCGTTGATGCCGTCGCCGACCACCGCGACCCGGACGGCGCCGTCCTCCCGCATCTTGTTGACCGCGTCGACCTTCTGTTCCGGCAGCATCTGCGCACCCACCCCGCGGATGCCGACCGAATCCGCAATATGCTGCGCCGCAGCGTGATTGTCACCGGTCAACAGGACCGGGATGGTGCCCGTCACCACCGTGATCGCACCGACGACGTCGCGTGCGCCGGACCGGAGCCGGTCATGCAGCCCGATCACGCCGATGACCTCGCCGCCGACACGGACACCGACACCGGTTCCACCGAGCTCATCGATCATGGAGCGGGGCACCATGATTCGTGGATCATCGGCGACCTTCTCGGCGGCGACAACCTCGATGATGCGGCCATCGAGGGTGGCGTGGACGCCGACGCCGGGCCGCGATCCGAAGTCGGTGACGTCGGCGACGGCGACTCCTTGCTCGCGTGCGGCGGCGACGATGGCCCGGCCAAGCGGGTGCTCGCTGTGTTGCTCCGCGGCGGCCGCCAACCCGAGAACCTCGGTAGCGCCGGCGCTTCCGATCGCGACGACGTCGGTGACGGTCGGCCGACCGGTGGTCAACGTCCCGGTTTTGTCCAGCGCGACCCGACCGATGTCGGCGAGTTTCTCCATGATCACCGCGGACTTCACCAGCACACCGCGGCGCCCGGCGGTCGCGATCGCCGAGAGCAGCGGAGGCATCGTGGCCAGCACCACCGCGCACGGCGACGCGACGATCATGAAGGTCATGGCGCGCAACAGGGTTGGCTGTAGGTCGGCACCGAACGCCAGCGGAATTCCGAAGAGCGCCAGGGTGGCGCCGACCACCACGACTGAGTACACGTGCTCGACCTTCTCGATGAACAGTTGGGCCGACGCCTTGGTGGCGCTCGCCTCTTCGGCCATCGCAACGATGCGTGCCACCACCGTCTGTCCGGGCGGGGTGTCGACGCGAGCCCGTAATGCCCCGGTGCCGTTGAGCGTTCCGGCGTAGACCGTCCCGCCACTGGTGGTGGCCACCGGGAGGGGTTCGCCGGTGATCGAGGACTGGTCGACGTCACTGGCCCCGTCGAGCACGGTGGCGTCAGCGGCGATGCGTTCTCCGGGGCGGATCGCGATCACGTCACCGACCCGCAACGCCGTGGCGTCGACGACGGTTTCCGCGCCGTCGGCGTCGATGCGGGTGGCCTGTTCGGGGGTGAGATCGAGGAGGCTGCGCACCGAATCCTCGGTGCGTCGCGTGGCGACGTCCTCCAACGCGCCGGAGGTGGCGAAGATGACGATGAGCAGGGCACCGTCGAAGATCTGCCCGATCGCGGCGGCCCCGATGGCGGCGACGATCATCAACAGGTCGACGTCGAGCGCACGCCCACGCAGCGCGAGCAAGCCCTCGAGTGCCGGTTCCCATCCCCCGGTCACGTAGCAGGCCAGGTAGAGCGCCCACATCAACCACGTCGGGCCGCCGGAGAGTTGCACGGCCAGGCCACCCAGAAACAGCATCGTCGCCGCCACGGCCCACCGCACCGAGGGCACCGCCCACAGCCCCGACCACCATCGACGACGCGGGACTCCACTGGAACGCGGCACCGACAACACGCACACATCACTCGACATATGCAGAAGACTACACATGTAGATATGTACATATATTGTGGATGTGGTTGACTCGATCCATGGGTCACGGAGTGCAGGGCAGATCGACGCCGAGCGCCTCGCTGGATGCCGCGTCGGCCGCCACCGTCGCCGAGACCCTGCAGGCGTTGGCCTCCCCCAATCGCCTACTGATCCTCACGCAGTTGCGGAACGAACCGTGCACCGTCACCGAACTGGCCGAGGCCGTCGGGATGGAACAACCCGCGGTCTCGCACCAGCTACGCCTGTTACGCGCACTCGGCCTTGTCGTCGGCACCCGAAACGGCCGCAGTGTCACCTACAGCCTCTACGACTCACACGTCGCGTCGCTCCTCGACGAAGCGGTGTACCACATCGAGCACCTGCGCCTCGGGGATCGCGGGCACGACACCGCGTAGTCCCCGGCACGCTTCCGTCGAGTGGGCGCTGTTCCCCGTCGAGTGGGCGCTGATTTCAGTCGAGTGGGCGCTGATTTCAGTCGAGTGGGCGCTGTTCCTCGTCTAGAGGGCACCCGCAGGCTCGTCGGATCAGCCTCTCAACGCACAGTCGACACGAAAGCACGCACACTCAACGCGAAACGGCGCACAGTCGACGGAAAAGGACGCCCACTCAACGCAACCGGGACGCTGCGCTCAGCCCACACCCCGCTCCGAGGCGTCCCAGAACCGTGCGCGCAGCGCCTTCTTGTCGGGCTTGCCGAGGGCGGTCAGCGGCAGCGATTCGGCGAAGATGACCTGTTTGGGTGATTGCACCGCACCCTTGCGCGCCTTCACCGACTCCTGGATCTCGGCGGTGATAGTCGCGCGTGCCGCATCGTCGGCGGCGGCGTCGGACCGCAGCACGACGACCGCGGTCACCGCCTCACCCCACTTCTCGTCGGGGACTCCGATGACACCGACCTGGGCGACCGAGGGGTGTTCGGCGACAACATCTTCCACCTCGCGCGGGAAGACGTTGAAACCGCCCGTGACGATCATGTCCTTGGTGCGGTCGACGATGTACCAGAAGCCGTCCTCGTCCTCACGGGCGACGTCGCCGGTGCGCAGCCAGCCGTCGCGGAAAGTGTCGGCGGTTTGTTCCGGCAGGCCCCAATACCCGCCGGCGAGAAGCGGTCCCGCGACACAGATCTCGCCCGGTTCACCCGGCGCGACCGGGGCGTCGTCGGGGCCGAGCAGCGCGGTCCGCAGAAAGGCAGACGGCCGACCACAACTGGCGAGCCGACGCGGGTCCTCCCCCGGACCGGGATGATCGTGCTTGCCGAGATAGCTGATCACCATCGGCGCCTCGGACTGCCCGTAGTACTGCGCGAAGATGGGCCCGAATCGTTCGATCGCCTCGGCCAGCCGCACCGGATTGATCGCCGACGCACCGTAATACACGGTTTCCAGAGACGACAGATCGCGGGTCTTCGAATCCGGATGATCGAGCAGTGCATACAGCATCGACGGCACCAGCATGGTCGCGGTGATCTTCTTCTCCTCGATGGTGCGCAACACATCCGCCGGATCGAACTTGGCCAGCACGATCATGGTGCCGCCCTTCATCAGCGTCGGCACGAAGAAGGCGGCGCCCGCATGTGACAACGGCGTGCACATGAGGAACCGGGGGCGTTCGGGCCACTCCCATTCGGCGAGCTGGATCTGCGTCATGGTGGCCATCGCCGACGCGGTACCGATGACGCCCTTGGGTTTTCCGGTGGTGCCACCGGTGTAGGTGATGGACACGATGTGATCCGGCGGCAGCGGTGCCGCGGTCAGCGGGCGCGGCGAGAACGTGTCGGCCTCGGCGATCACATCCCGGCCGTACGCCGACAACGCCTCCGGCACCGGACCGAGC
The DNA here is from genome assembly GCF_040044975.1 of Gordonia oleivorans. Classification (NCBI taxonomy): domain Bacteria; kingdom Bacillati; phylum Actinomycetota; class Actinomycetes; order Mycobacteriales; family Gordoniaceae; genus Gordonia; species Gordonia oleivorans. The sequence continues at coordinate 35,457 of NZ_JBDZDI010000018.1, read as the reverse complement.
GTCAGCACCTGCTTGAGACTGTCGACGCGTTCCACCAGCGCGGCGGCCCGTTCGACGAACATCGGCACCGGGTCGATGACGAGGGTGGTGACGCCGGCGTCGGAGAGGACGTAGGCGTGGTCGTCGAGCGACCCCAACGGATGCAGGGCGGTGCGTCGCCACCCTTGCGTCTGGCCGGCACCGATCACCAGCAGCACCTCGGGGCGGTTGAGCGCCAGCAACCCGACTGCCGACCCGGATCCGGCTCCCAGAGATTCGAAGGCCTGGACGTATCGGCTGACGGCGTCGGCCATCTCACCGCCGGTCAATTCGACGTCGCCGAGCTCGAGAACCTGGTGGTCGCGGTGCCGACGCAGGGCGGCGACCATCAGATCGCCGAGGTGCACTCCGGTGCGCAGTGGGTCGAAGTCGGTCGCTGAGCTGTCCACAGTCATGACCCCAAGACTAGGACGTGTTCCAGAAATGGGAAAGGGCAAGCCGCCACGAATTCCGTATGACGTGCATGAATACACCCCATGTAGCGTCAGATACACACTAGAACGTGTTACACATCCTACTTACCGGTAGCTCACTAGGATCGACGTCATGACAGATCTGGACCTGGCCACCACCCGCCGCGACATCACCGATGCCCTTCTGACCGCGCTCGAACGCCGCCACGAGGTCCTCGACACCATCGTCGAGGCCGACGATCACGACGAGGCGGTCGCCGCCCTCGCCACCCTGCTGGACAAGTCTCAGCTCGGCGCCGAGGCGATCCTCGACATGAAACTCGATCAGCTCACCAAGAGCGAGCGCCGCAAGAATCAGGCCGAACTCGACGACCTCAACAACGCGCTGACCTTCACCCTCGCCGAACGCCCGGCCAGCAGCGGCGACACCCTGGACCTGCGGCCGTTCGCCCTCGAACTCGACGCCGATCTCTTCGCCGTGCGCACCGAGGAACTCGGCGTCGCCGGCGACGGCTCGGGCGCCCCCGCGGGTGATCTCGACGACGAGCTGACCAAGGCCACCGACCGCGTCGAGAAGGAGGAGGCCGTCTGGCTGGTCGCCACCGAGGGCGACGCGAAGGTCGGCTTCGTCTTCGGCGAGCTCACCTCCGGCGAGGTGGATGTGCGTATCTGGATTCACCCGGAGCACCGCAAGCACGGCTACGGCACCGCGGCGCTGCGCAAGTCCCGCTCGGAGATGGCCGCCTACTTCCCGGGTGTCCCGATGGTGGTGCGCGCCCCGGGCGCCTGAACCCCGACTCTTGTCACGAACGCGGCTCGCCTTCGCGGGCCGCGTTCGTCGTCTCCGCGAGCAGTCAGTCCACCCGCCGCGGCACCCCGAAGCGGGCGACGATGGCCCGGATGCGCAGATCCTCGTCGACGACGAACGTCTCCGAGACGGGCGCCGCAAGCCCCGCGACCTTCGGTCGCACATGCACGAAGTAGCGCGTGGTGACGCTGTGCCCGTCGACGGTGGCCTCGAATCCGCTGATCCTCATGATCACCCGGAACTGGGGCCCGCGTTCCAGACTCTTCGCGATGTGCGGACCGTTGCGGCCGGTCTTGATCCCGAACTCGACGCGGGTGCAGTCCGGGTGCAGGGACACCCCGGATGCGTCGTGCGACACCAGCGCGTCGACGTAGGCTTTGGCGGCCGCGACCCGTGACTGTTCGACGGACTCGGTCATTGATCCCCAGATCTGTTGTGGCCGGACGTAACTCGGTGATGCTACCTGCGTCGTCAGCGCGCCCTGCCGGTCAGCGCGCGCCGTACACCGGCATCGGCACCGGTGCCTTGTCCAGGATCTCGGCGATCACCGGCCCCAGTTCCGACGGCGACCACCGATCCCCCTTGTCGCGTTCGACGCTACGCTGCCAGCCGTCGGTGACCGAGATCTTGCCGCCCTCGACCTCGAATACGCGGCCGGTCACCGACCCGGATTCGGGCGAGGCCAGCCACAGCACGAGCGGCGAGATGTTGGCCGGGTCCATCGCGTCGAAGGAGCCGTCGGCCGGCGCCGCCATCTGCGCGGCCATCTCCTCGCCCGCCCCGAGCGTCATCTGGGTGCGCGCCGCCGGCGCGATCGCGTTGACCGTCACCCCGTACCCGCCCATCTCGGCGGCCGCCTGGACGGTGAGCGCGGCGATACCCGCCTTGGCCGCAACGTAATTGCCCTGCCCGACCGACCCGAACAAACCCGCACCGGACGAGGTGTTGACGACCCGCGCGGCGCGCGGCGCACCCGACTTCGATTGCGCCCGCCAGTATTCCGCGGCGTGACGCAGCATGACGAAGTGCCCCTTGAGATGCACGCGGATCACCGCGTCCCACTCGTCCTCGGACATCGACACCAGCATCCGGTCGCGCACGAAACCGGCGTTGTTGACCAGGATGTCGAGCGCACCGAACTCGTCGACGGCCGTCGCGACGATGCCTGCCGCGGTCTCCCAGTCGGCCACATCACCCGGTGCCGCCACCGCAGACCCGCCGGCCGCCCGGATCTCTGCGACGACGGCCTCGGCGGCCTCGGGCACGAAGTCGTTGACGACGACTTTCGCCCCGTCGGCGGCGAACGCCAGCGCGTGCGCCCGGCCGATCCCCTGGCCGGCCCCGGTCACCACGACCACCCGTCCGGCGTTCAATCCCGCATCACCCACGATTGTTCCCTTTCGATGACATCCGGAAAGTCTTGAAGCTCGAGCATGTTTCGCGCGAGGTATGAGTGCCGACGACCCTCAGCCGTCGTTACCCGCGGTGGACGCGGCCAGGAACGCCGGCCGCTCGCCGCCGCCGTGCACCGTGAGGGTGGAGCCGGTGATGTAAGCAGCCAACGGCGACAACAGAAATGCGGCCGCGGTCCCGACGTCGGCGGGCCGGGCCATCCGGCCCATCGGGATGGTGCGCCCGACCGCGGCGACACCGTCGTCGTCGCCGTAATGCAGGTGTGCCTGTTCGGTTTCCACCGGACCGGCGACGACCGAGTTGACGCGCACCCGCGGTGCCCATTCGACGGCGAGCGATCCGGTCAGGTTGTCCAGGCCCGCCTTGGCCGCCCCGTAGGCGGAGGTTCCCGGCGACGGACGGTGCCCGCTCACACTCGAGATGTTCACGATGGCACCGCCGCCCTCCTGCGTACGCATGACCGCATGCGCGGCACGCGCGACGATCAGCGGCGCGACGAGGTTGAGTTCGATGATCTTGGTGGCGAATCGTGGCGACGCGTCGGCGGCGAGAGCGAACGGCGACCCACCCGCGTTGTTGACGACGCCGTCGACGCGACCGTGCTCGGCGACGATCCCGGCGAGCGTGTCGGCCACCGCATCCTCGTCGCGCACGTCGCAGGCGGCGAAACCGGCACCGGCCACCGCGTCGAGGGCGTCGTTGCGATGCCGGGCGCATGCCACCGGGATCGCCCCGAATTCGGCCAGGACCCGCACGATGCCCAGGCCCACGCCGCGCACACCGCCGGTGACCAGGACGACCTTGCCGGTCAGCCCCAGATCGAATCCGCTGCTCGCACGCACCGTCGCCGTCATGGGTGCTACCCTACCAAACAACCAAGCACTTGCTTGGTTGGATCTCCAGATCGTTCTGGTGACCCAAGTCCGCTCTGCCGAGAGGAGCACGCGTGCCGATCACCACCACACGCACCGCCACCGGGGTCGTCACCGTCACCGTCGACTTCCCGCCGGTCAACGCCCTGCCGTCGGCGGCCTGGTTCGAACTCGCCGAGGAGATCACCTCCCTCGGTGAGCACCCGGAGACCCACGTCGTCGTCCTGCGCGCCGAGGGCCGCGGCTTCAACGCCGGCGTCGACATCAAGGAGATGCAGGCGACCGACGGCTTCGATGCGCTGATCGCGGCGAATCATGGTTGTGCGGCCGCCTTCAGCGCCGTATATGACTGCGCGGTCCCAGTGGTCGTCGCGGTCAACGGTTTCTGCGTCGGTGGCGGTATCGGCCTCGTCGGCAACGCCGACGTGATCGTCGCATCCGAGGGGGCGGTGTTCGGGCTGCCCGAGGTCGACCGCGGAGCACTCGGCGCCGCAACACATCTCGCCCGCCTGGTACCACAGCACATGATGCGCACCCTCTACTACACCGCGCAGAACGTCACGGCCGAACAGTTGCTGCACTTCGGTTCGGTGTACCGGGTGGTACCCGCCGACGAACTCGATTCCGCCGCAACCGAGGTGGCCGAGAAGATCGCGGCGAAGGACACCCGGGTGATCCGCGCCGCGAAGTCGGCGATCAACCACATCGATCCGGTCGACGTCAAGGCGAGCTACCGGCTCGAGCAGGGCTACACCTTCGAGCTCAACCTGGCCGGGGTGGCCGACGAGCATCGAGATGCGTTCGTGGCCACCGGAAAAGCACTCAACACGACAGGACATTCCTGAGATGACGGCGGCACCCGCGAATTCGACACCCACCACTGCGACGCCCACCACTGCGACACCCACCGACAAGACCAGCACCCTCGACGACGTCATCGGCGAATTGCGTGACGGGATGACCATCGGCATCGGCGGATGGGGATCACGACGCAAACCGATGGCACTGGTCCGGGCCCTCGCCCGCTCCGACGTGAAAGACCTTACCGTGGTCACCTACGGCGGACCCGACCTCGGATTGCTGTGCGCCGCAGGCAAGGTCCGCCGCGCCTACTACGGGTTCGTCTCGCTGGATTCGGCGCCGTTCTACGATCCGTGGTTCGCCCACGCCCGTACCACCGGTGCCATCGAGGCCCGTGAGATGGATGAGGGCATGGTCAAGTGCGGGCTGCAGGCCGCGGCCGCACGGCTGCCGTTCCTGCCGATCCGAGCCGGCCTCGGTTCGGATGTCCTCGCCTTCTGGGAGGGGGAACTCAAGACCGTCGAATCGCCCTACTCCGATGACGACGGCCGCACCCAGACCCTGATCGCCATGCCGGCGCTGCGACTCGACGCCGCGTTCGTCCATCTCGATCTCGCCGACTCCCGCGGCAACGCCGCCTACACCGGTGTCGATCCGTACATGGATGATCTGTTCTGTGCGGCCGCCGCGCGCCGCTACCTGGAGACCGATCAACTCGTCGACACCGAGGTCCTGGTCAAATCCGTTCCCACCCAACGATTGTTGCTCAATCGGATGAATGTCGACCGTGTGGTGCACGCTCCGAACGGCGCCCACTTCACCTTTGCCGGTGACTACGGCCGCGATGAGTCGTTCCAACGGTTCTACGTCGAATCGGCGAAGGACCCCGAGACGTGGGCGGCGTTTCATCGTCGCTTCCTCGACGTCGACGAGGCCACCTATCAGCGTGAGGTGACCGCATGGCGCACCGAACAGGAGAACGCGAAGCCGGAGGAATCGAAATGACCACCGCGAACACCGCTCCCACCGAGGTCATCGAGGTCACCCGCGCCGAGTACTGCGTCGTCGCCTGTGCCGAGATCTTCCGTGGTGCGGGCGAGATCATGGCCTCCCCGATGGCTCCGACCCCGCTTCTGGGAGCACGTCTGGCGCGGTTGACCTTCGAGCCCGATCTGTTGATCACCGACGGTGAGGCGCTGATCCTCGCCGACACCCCGGCGATTGGGAAGACCGGTCCCATCGAGGGCTGGATGCCGTTCTCCAAGGTGTTCGACGTCGTCGCGTCCGGCCGACGTCATGTGATCATGGGCGCCAATCAGATCGACCGCTTCGGCAACCAGAACCTCTCCGCATTCGGCGCGCTGCAGAAACCCAGCCGGCAGATGTTCGGGGTGCGCGGCGCGCCGGGTAACACCATCAACCATCCGACGAGTTACTGGGTGCCCCGGCATACCGCGCGGGTGTTCTGCGATTCGGTCGACATCGTCGCCGGAATCGGTTACGACAAGCTCGATCCCGACAATCCGGCGTTCGATGACGTCGACATCCACCGGGTGGTCACCAACCTCGGGGTCTTCGATTTCGGCGGGCCCGATCACACGATGCGGGCCCTGTCGCTGCATCCGGGGGTGAGTGCCGACGAGGTCGCCGAGAACACGTCGTTCGAGATCGCCGGCCTCGCCGACGCCCCGCCCACTCGCGAGCCGTCCGAGGAGGAACTCACCCTGATCCGGGATGTCCTCGATCCCAAGGGTGTTCGCAGTAAGGAGGTGCGCTGACATGAGTGCCGCCGGACGCGCCGCCGCGCTGTCGACCCGCTTCACCGACCTCGTCGGCATCGAGTACCCGATCGTGCAGACCGGAATGGGCTGGGTGTCGGGGCCGTCGCTGACGTCGGCGACATCCAATGCCGGCGGGTTGGGCATCCTGGCCTCGGCCACCATGACGTTCGCCGAACTCGAAGCGGCGATCGCCAAGACGAAGTCGTTGACCGACAAGCCTTTCGGGGTGAACATCCGCGCCGACGCCACCGACGCACCGGCGCGCATCGATCTGCTGATCCGCGAGAAGGTGAAGGTGGCGTCGTTCGCGCTGGCACCCAAGCAGGACCTGATCGCCAAGCTCAAAGACCTTGGGGTGGTGGTGATCCCGTCGATCGGCGCGGCCAAACACGCCGTCAAGGTGGCGTCCTGGGGTGCCGACGCGGTGATCGTGCAGGGCGGTGAGGGCGGCGGGCACACCGGTCCGGTGGCGACCACCCTGCTGTTGCCGTCGGTCCTCGACGCGCTCGCCGCCAACGGTTCGGACATGCCGGTCGTCGCGGCCGGCGGATTCTTCGACGGCCGCGGTCTGGCCGCGGCCCTCGCCTACGGCGCCGAGGGTGTGGCCATGGGCACCCGCTTCCTGCTCACCTCGGATTCGGCGGTGCCCGATGCGGTCAAGCAGGAGTATCTGCATCGCGGACTCGGCGACACCGTCGTGTCGGTGAAGGTCGACGGGATGCCGCACCGCGTGCTGCGCACACCGCTGGTCGACGCACTGGAGAGCGGCAGCAGCGTCAAAGCCCTGGTGGCAGCGGCACGCAACGCCAACGAGTTCAAGCAACTGACCGGGATGAAGTGGACGACGATGCTCCGCGACGGCCGCGCGATGCGCAAGTCCGGCGAACGCAGCTGGCAGCAGATCATCATGGCCGGCAACACCCCGATGCTGCTGCGCGCGGGACTCGTCGAGGGGGACACCAGTGCCGGAGTGCTCGCCTCCGGACAGGTGGTCGGCATGATCGACGACCTGCCCAGCTGCGATCAACTCATTCAGTCGATCATGGGTCAGGCGCACGAACGGTTGAAGGTGCTGGGGGCGTTGGGCTGAGAGGTCGACGCGAAATACGTCACTCATCGGAATACCGACACACAGATCCTTCGTTTTGCGAAGTATGAGTACCACGATCAGCATCTTCGGAGGCACCGGATACGCCGGTGGACACATCGCCGCCCAGGCGGCCCGACGCGGCCACCAGGTGACCTCGTACAGCCGTCACGGCGCACCCGGGCAGCCCGTCGACGGCGTCACCTACAAGACCGGTTCGCTGACCGACGCCGACCTGGTCAACCGGGTCGGCGTCGACTCCGACGTCCTGGTCATCGCGGTACACGGCGCCGACGTCGACGGACATCCGCTGGTCGAGCTCGTTCCGGAGATCACCAGGGCCGCCATCGCCGGCGGTGCCCGCGTCGGTGTGGTCGGCGGTGCCGGTAGCTCGCTGGTCGCCCCGGGCGGCCCTCGCCTCGTCGACACCCCGGAGTTCCAGGACGCCTGGAAGCCCGAGGCGCTCGCGCACGCCGACGTCCTCGACGCCCTGCGTCAGAGCCCGGCTGAGCTCAACTGGTTCTACGTCTCCCCCGCCGCCCTGTTCGGGTCGTTCGCGCCCGGTGAGGCCACCGGCTCCTATCGCACGGGCGGCGACGAGTTGGTGACCAAGGAGGACGGCAGCTCCGAGATCTCCGGCGCCGACTTCGCGGTCGCGTTCGTCGACGAGATCGAACAGCGCCACCACGTCCGGCAGCGGTTCACCACCGGTCACTGACGGTCGGTCGTCGCCCGACCAGCGGATGGACTCGACACGACCGAGCGGCCGCAGGGGAGCCGACCGGTCAGCCCCCGGCTTCGGTGACGTGCATGCCGTAGATGGTGAACAGACCACCACCGAAGGGGCCCTCGGACACGTAGTTGGTACGGCACAGCAGCAGACCGGGGGCGTCGTCACCGCCGAACTCGGGAAGCACCGCGCCGTAGGCCTTCAACGTCGCGGCCACCCGCTCCGCGATGACCCGTGAATCGGCCACCGGATCGGTATGAATCGACGCCCAGTCGGAGTTCGGGTCGTCGTTCAGGGTGGTCCAGCCGAGCGCGGTCATCGTCGCGTCGTCGGGGCCGCCCCATCCGCGTGCCGCCTCGGCGAACAGGAAGCCGTCCTCGTCGTCGATGAGGAACCGTACGTAGCGTTCGCCGTGGCCTTCGGGGGCGAAGATGATCGACATGCCGTCGCCGAGCACCCGCAGATCCCGCGCCAGCGTGCGAATCGAGTACTGGATCGAGTCCGCGAGGTCGGCCCAGTTGGTGACGATCCGTACGCCCGGGAACATCATGCCGTCGAGGTTCTCTTGCGGTCCGGGCCCGGTGACCAGCCACAGCGGCGACAGTGGCGCATCATGGGCTCCGTCGCCGTAGTCGACGTTCTTGTACCACTCGTGTTCGAACTCCTTGGACGGGTAGAGCACGAGTTCGATTCGGCCCGAATCGAACTCGACCGAGTAGGTGGTTCCCGTCGGCCCGTGGTCCGGTCTGCGCCACTGTCGGAACACGCCACCGGACATCGAGTCGTAGCCACCGAGCAATTGGGCCGGCTCGCCGAGAACGCTCTCGGTGGCACGCACGCAACGTTCGAGGTCGCCGCTGTCCGTGTTGTCGGCGATTCGCACGGCGAGCGCCGTGTACCCATCTCGGCGATTCGACGACGTCAACGTCGCGCCGAGCCATGGCGGGGTCGTCTCGACCGCCGTGCGGTACGCATCGTCACCGGGGATCCACCATTCCTGCCTGTCGAGGAACCGGCGCACCGGAAACTCCGACCAGTCCCCGAGATCGGCCGCCGACATCAGCCGCAGCAGTCGCACATAGTTGTCGATGTCGATCATGGTCCCCCGATTCAATGAGCTCGTGAATGTCCACCGAGCCGACATCCTGACACGACACCGGAGCGGTCAGCGCTGACTGTCTGTCATATGATCGACCCTCGTGGCGATCGACCGGTGGGGGTCGACGATCGAGATGCCGGAGGAATACGTCAGTGTCGCAACATCTGCAGGACAAGGTCATCATCGTCACCGGGGCCGGAAACGGTTTCGGCAAACTCATTGCCGAGAGGTGCGCCGCCGCCGGGGCGAAGCTGGTCGGCGTGGACATCGACGCCGACGGGCTGGCCTCGGTGTTCGACGGCATCACGGCCGCCGGCCACATCGGCCTCGGGATGCCGGGCGATGTCACCGATCTGGCCCAGATGCGGGCGGTCGCCGATCGCGCCGTCGCGGAGTTCGGTGCCATCGACGTCATCGTCAACAACGCCGGCGTGATGCCGTTGGCGTTCTTCGCCGATCACGCACGTGCCGCCGACCGCTGGCATCGCGCGATCGACATCAACATCAAGGGCGTCGTCAACGGCATCTCCGCCGTGTACGACCAGATGATCACGCAGGGTCGCGGTCAGGTCGTCAACATCTCCTCGATCTACGGCAACGCCGGAATCGCCGGATCGGGTGTGTACAGCGCCACCAAGGCCGCGGTCAACGCCATCTCCGACTCGTTGCGCGCGGAGACCAAGGGCAAGATCAAGGTGACCACGGTGCGTCCGACGGGCGTCGCCGGGACGAACCTGGCGAGCTGGATCGTCAACGGCGAGGCCATCTTCGGGATGGTCGGCGGGCGGGCGACCGACTACGCCGCACACTCCAAGGCGATGATCAAGGGCACGCTGCCCGCCGAACTCACCGACCCCGATTCCATCGAGTACTGGCTGATCACCCCCGACGAGCTCGCCGACGCCGTCGTCCACGTCATCGATCAACCGTGGGGTATCAGCCTGTCGGATGTGACGGTGCGTGCCTCCGGTGAGGACTACTTGTACTGAGCAGCCGGCGAGAAGCCCTCAGCTCGTGGCGATGTCGTTGTGCTCGGTGCGCAGATCCTTCTTGAGGATCTTCCCGCTGGGATTCTTGGGCAGCGCGTCGGCGAAGACGACGAACTTGGGGCGCTTGTAGCCGGCGAGGATGTCCTCGAGATGCGCGTCCACGACCTCCTCGGTCAGCTGCGCACCCTCCTTGGGCACGACGACCGCGGTGACCGCCTCGATCCACTTCGGGTGCGGCACACCGAAAACCGCCACCTCGGCGACCCCGTCGAGCAGGTAGATGGCCTCCTCGACCTCGCGGGAGGCGACGTTCTCGCCGCCGGTCTTGATCATGTCCTTCTTGCGGTCGACGACGCTGAGATAGCCGTCCTTGTCGATGATGCCGAGGTCACCGGAGTGGAACCAGCCGCCCGCGAACGCCGCGGCGGTCTTCTCCTCGTCGCGGTAATACCCCAGTGCCGCATGGGGACTGCGGTGCACGATCTCGCCGACCTCGCCGGTGGGCACCGGATTCCCGTCGTCGTCGACGACCCGGGTCTCGACGTTGAGTGAGGCGCGCCCGGCCGATCCGGCGCGGTCGATCTGTTCGTGCGGTTGCAGAATCGTTGCCAGCGGCGACATCTCGGTCTGTCCGTAGAAGTTCCATAGTTGTACGTCGGGCAGCCGGCGGGACAGTTCACGCAGCACCTCGACCGGCATCGGTGACGCACCGTAATAACCCTTGCGCAACGACGACAGGTCCCGGGTGTCGAAATCGGGGTGCCGCAGAAGCGAGATCCACACCGTTGGTGGGCAGAACAGTTTGGTGGCGCGCGCCGATTCGATGGTGGCGAGGATCGTCGCCGGGTCGGGTGCGGGCAGGATGATGCTCGTGGCACCGAGGTAGATGTCGGTGGACAGGAAGCAGTCGAGTTGCGCGCAGTGATACAGCGGCAGCGAGTGGATCTCCACGTCGTCGGCGGTCATGCCGCCGTCGATGATGCACGACACGTACTGCGAGATGAGCGATTTGCTGGACAGCAGAACACCTTTGGGCCGTGACTCGGTGCCCGAGGTGTACATCATCCGCACCGGCTCGTCGTCGCCGATGACCACGCCCACAGCGGTGGCGTCGCCGGAACTCATCCACTCGGTGGCGTCCTGGAAGCCGTCGGGTGCGGGCGTGCCGGACAACGCGATCCAGCCCTGGATGTCGATGACCGCGGCGGCCCGGTCGATGGCGTCGATGACCGTCTGACCCAGCGCGTCCTCGACGACGACGCCGCGAGCGCCGCTGTGGGACAGGATGAACGCGATCTCGTCGGCGCCGAGGCCGAAGTTGACGGGTACCAGGATGGCGCCGATCCGCGCCGCGGCGAAGTTCAGCACGGCGAACTGCCAGCAGTTGTGGCTGACGAGGGCGAGCCGGTCACCGCGGCGCAGGCCACGTTCGGTCAGTGCGTTGGCGCAGCGGTTCACCGCGGTGTCGAGTTCGGCGAAGGTGAGGGTGACGTCGCCGTTGATGATGGCGGTCTTGTCCGGGGTGCGCCGGGCGCTGCGGTGCAGGAGCGCGCCGATCGAGTGTTCGCGTGCGGTGGCGATCGATGCGGTGGTGGCCTCACTGAATCCGGTGTCGCTGAAATCCGCCGCCATCATGCACTCCCTTGTCGCCTGGTGTTACCGGCATCACAAGTTACTAGGTTGTCCTAGTAAACGACAAGAGGGGCACAGCTCACCGGACGGTCAGGCGCGGATACCCGACGGAAGAAGCGCGGTCGGCACGAGCAGCGGGATACCCCGATGCCGTCGGATGACGGCGAACTCACCGAGGCGGCGAATGTCATGCAGATCGGTTGTGGGCATGGCGAACTGGCCACTTGCGCTCCACATGGCGAACTCCGCATCACCGGATGCACTGGCCATCCACATCCCGGGACCGGCCGTCGCGGCACCCATTCGCCGGGCGCGCGAGGCGGCGATCCCGATCACGAGCGCCACGCACACCGGTAGAGCGGCGAGGACGAACCAGCTCTGCAGCCACACCGCCAGCGCGATCAGCACTGCGATGTACACGCAGGTGACGACGAGGGTTTTCGGCCGGACGAACTGAAACCGCAGCGCCGCAATGGTCATCTGCGTGGCCGAATCCTCGGCGGCCTGCCACCACAGTTGCGGTGTCAATCCGCTCGGTGTCGGAGGGAATGAGGGCCGCGGGCCCGTCGCCATGAGTCCGGCCCGTCGGATCGCGAATGACCACAGTTCGTCGATGTGGCCGGGCATCACCGCCGCCGGCAGCACGATCAGCGCGTCACCGCTACCGGCGGATCGAACGAAGACGAGGCCACCCATCCGCGCGATGGACTCGATCGCGGTGAAGTTCTGGCGACCGTCCCCGAGGGCAGTCGTCAACGCGAAGCCGTCGTCGTCGACGGCCACATCGATGCGCATGCCGGGCGCCATCAACTTCCGCAGGGCCCGCGACTTCTGCACGTACACCAGCGCCCACAGCGCGACGATGTACACGACGGCCCCGATGGCGATGGCCCACTCGTCCAGGATCGCTGCGGCGAGCAGCGCAGCTCCGACGGTGAGGACTTGCATCCCGGCCGTGACGGGCCGAGTCATGGTGCGCAGCGCGACGATCCGCGCCGACCGTGTGACATCTCCCGGTCGCGCTTCCCACGAGTATCGCTCGGTCACCGCTTTTCTCCCCGCCTCGCTGGTGTTTCTCCGGCGGCAACACTACCGTCGACGGCGCATCAGCCTGCGGTACCCGCGGGTTGAGCGACGCCCATCGTCCATCCGGCCGCCGCGTTGCGCTGTCGCCAGAAGTCGGCGTAGGTCCCGCCGCGGGCCAACAATTCGTCGTGGCGTCCGATGTCCGCGAGGCGCCCGTCAGAGGTCAGCACCACGATCTGGTCGGCGGCGAGGACGGTGGAGATCTTGTGCGCGATCACCAGCACCGTGGATTCTCGGGCCAGTTCCCGGATCGACGCCGCGACATGTGCCTCGTTCTCCGGGTCGAGCGCGCTCGTCGCCTCGTCGAACAGCACGATCGGCGCGTTCTTCACCAGTGCGCGGGCAATCGAGACGCGCTGCCGCTCCCCGCCGGACAGCGCCGAACCGCCTTCGCCCACCCGCGTCTCCCATCCGCCGGGCAGTCGCTCCACGATGGAGTCGACACCCGCGGTGGCGGCCGCCCGACGTATGTCGTCGTCGGTGGCGTCGAGACGACCGATCCGGATGTTCTCCCACAGCGTGTCGTCGAAGAGATACACGTCCTGGAACACCAGCGACAACTGCGCCATCAGTGTCGCGGTGTCCTGATCGCGAACGTCCACGCCGCCGACGCGGACCGTTCCCGCCGTGGCGTCGTAGAAACGGGCGATCAGCCGGGTGGCGGTGGTCTTCCCGGAGCCCGACGGACCGACGAGGGCGGTCATCGACCCGTTCGGAACACTGAAACCGATGTCGCGCAGGACAACCCGTGATGGAGGCGACCCGGTGCCGGCGGTGACGTCCGGATCACCGTCGTCCGGATCACCGTCGTCCGGATCACCGTCGTCCGGATCACTGTCGTAGGAGAACGACACGTCCACCAACTCGATCGACCCGCGTTCGGTCGGGGCGACCGGCGACGCGGGTTGCGGCATCGCCGGGGTGTGCAGGATGTCGGTGATCCGATCGATCTCCGCGGTGGACATCCGCATCGCCGAACCGAGTTCGGCGAGTTCGGAAATCGGGTCGGTGAAGCGGGCCGCAAGACCGAACACCGCCATCACCACAGCCGCCTCTATGTCACCGGAGACCGCGAGTGCCGCTCCGACGACGAGGATCGCGGTGAAGACCGCCTGTACCGCGAGCCCGTTGATCAGCAGACCGGTCACCGATCGGCCCATCATCGACCGACCGATCGAATGCTGTTGCTCGAGAGCGTCTTCCAGTGGCCGGTAATCGGCACCGGCGCTCCCGAAGGCCCGTAGGGTCGGCTGGTGGCGCGCCACCTCGAGGACCCGGCCGTTCACTGTCACCGCGGTGTCATGGTTGTGCGACTCCGCGTCGGCGATCAGCGCGCTCGCACGCATTCCCACTCCCCAGAGCACCATCGCTCCGATGGCGGCGGTGAGTCCGATCCGCCAGTCGAAGAAGAACAGTCCGACCACGACGGTGGCCGATCCGGCGAGGTTGGTGATGATCGGGGTCATCAGGTGCGCTCCGGCGCTTCCGACGAACATCGTTCCCTTGACCGCTATTTGGGAGACCGACGCCGTCTTGTCTCGGGTGAACCAGCCGAGTGGCAACGTGACCAGATGGTCACCGAGGCGATGATGCAGAGCACGCATCGTGTGTACGGCCATCTGCATGGCGGACAACGATTGCAGGTAGAACGTCACGCAGCACAGTGCGACCACCGGAATGAGGAGCAGCAACCATCCTCCGGCGGTGTGGACGTCGCCGTCGAAGAGGGCGCGGGTGATCGGCACCAACAGCAGCATCGACACCCCCTGGGCCACGCCGTAGGCGACGGCCCAGGCAAGGACCACATACAACCGGCGACGTTCGTCACCGAGGATGGTCAGGTATCCGCGAATCATGGTGTCTCTCCGTCATTCTGTTCGGTCGACTCGGCCTCTTGGGTCGGCTCGGTGCCCCGTTGCCAGGCGGCCCACAGCGCGGCATACGACCCGCCCGCGGCCAGCAACTGATCGTGAGTGCCTCGTTCCGCGATCCGCCCGGATTCGAGCACGACGATCGAGTCGGCATGAGTGATGGAACCCAGACGATGCGCGATCACCAGAACGGTGCGACCGGCGATCAGGGTTGAAATCGCCTGCTGGATATCGGCTTCGGACTCCGGATCGGCGAATGCGGTGGCCTCGTCCAGGATCAGGATCGGCGCATCGCACACAGAAACGCGCGTGCGATCGCGACGCGTTGCGCCTCACCGCCGGACAGGTGCGCGTCGACCCCGATCACCGAGTGATATCCGCGCGGTAGGGCGACGATTCGATCGTGGATCCGTCCGGCGCGTGCCGCCGCCTCGACCTCCGCATCCGAGGCATCGGGCCGCCCGAGCCGGATATTCTCCGCCACAGTCAGTTCGAGTAATGCGACATCCTGGAGCACGAATCCCACGTGCCGGTAGAGCACCTCGGGGTCGATGTCGCGCACGTCGACGCCACCGATGGTGACCCGGCCGGCATCGGGATCGACGAAGCGCGGGATGAGTGTCGCGAGAGTGGACTTCCCACTGCCCGAGGGACCGACGACCGCGGTCAGGCTCCCGGCGGGCAGCGTGAGGCTCACCTCGCGCAGAGCCGTCACGCCGTTGCCCTGCCCCGTATCCGGATAGGTGTAGCTCACGGCATCGATGACCACCGAATTACTCTCGGGGACAACGGGATGTGCCGTGATCGGCAGTTCCGGCAACGTCAGCAGGTCGACGATGCGTCCGGCTGCCGCGGCGGCCTGCTGCCGATTGTGCATGGCCATCATTGCGGCCATCAGAGTGCTCGGCAACACCATGGCGATCAGCGTCGCGCCCAGCATGTCGATCGGGGCGACCCATCCCTCGCGGACGAACCAGTAGCCACCACCGAGGTTCACCAGCAGTATCAGCGGCGCCGACAGCATCACACCGGCGAGCGCCTCGATGCGCAGCATCGGACGGATGTATCCCTCGAAGTCGTCGTTGAATTCGTCTGCGGCGTCGATGAATGCCTGATGTGCGCGTCCGGTGCGTCCGAAGGTCTTGACGACGGCCACCCCGGTCACGAACTCGACGATGGTGGCACTGATCTTCTCCAGCGACGCATTCATCTTCGCCTGTTGTGCGGTGCTGTCGCGGATCATCCAGGCGTAGGCGATCGCGTAGAGCGGCAGGGTCGCGATGGCGAGCAGGCCCAGACGCCAGTCGAGAACGAAGCAGTAGATCAGCGCGAAGAGTGGAGTCGCCACGGCCGCAGTCGTTTCCACATCCGCATGTGCGACGAGGTAGTGGAGTTCACCGACATCGTGCTGCACCGTCTTGCGGACGACTCCAGAGGTGTTGGCACTGAACCAGCCCAGCGGGAGGCGTCCGAGTTTGGCGACGATGCGTCGGCGGAGAATCGCCTGCAGGTCGATGTCCGCGTAATGCGTCACCCCGAGCGCGGCGCCACCGAAGAGACCCCGCGCGACGAGCCCAGCGACGACGATCACCACGATCACCCAGACGCGTGACTCATCGACCGGTCCGGGCGTGAGCAGCGTGTGACCGAGTTCGACGATGCCGATGAAGGGCACGACCGTCGCCGCGGAGGCGAGGAGTTGCAGCGACTGGCCCAGCCTGACCCGGGATCTGACCGGCGCCAGCAGTTCCCGGAGCGCGCCGGAGTTCTCCCGGGCTCTGGCGTGGGCATCGGTGTCGGCGTCCGGTGCCGTGGCGACCGGACTCGGCGGGGCCTCCGCGGTGGATGTCATACGCGTACGTTAACGCGTACGCCCAACAAAAGGAAGGGTAACCTAAGTTTCCTTGCTCAGGTGCGCGGCAGGATCCCGTCGAGCACCACCGACAGGTACTGATCGGCGATCTGCTCGACGCCCATGCTGCCGCCCGGGCGATACCACCGCACCGCCACCCACACGGTGTCACGCAGGAAGCGGTAGACGAGTTCGACGTCGAGGTCGGAGCGGAACTCGCCGTCGGCGACACCACGGGTCAGCACCGCATGCCACAGGGTCCGGAACTCGGTGTTGCGTTCTCGGATGTAGGCGAAACGATCTTGTGGCGCAAGCCGTTTGGCCTCGTCCTGATAGATCGCGACGGCGTTGTGGTCGGCGTCGATCGACTCGAAGGAAGCGATCACGAGTTGCCGGAGGGTGTCGGCGGCCGAGAGTCCGGCGTCGGCGATCTGCTGGTACCGACCGAACAACGAATCGAGGAAGCCGCGCAGGATCTCGTCGACCATCGATTCCTTGGAGTCGAAATGGTGATACAGACTGCCCGACAGGATGCCGGCGGCGTCGGCGATGTCGCGAACCGTGGTCGAGCGAAGTCCCTGCTCGGCGAACATCGCACTCGCGGTCGTCAGCAGTTCGTCGCGACGGGAAGTACCGTTACGTGGCGCCACCCCCATACCCTAGCAAGCGCTTGGGTATGGGGGTGGCCCAGTCGGTTTCGGCGATCCGGCGCTACTTACGCACCTTCTTCTGCGCACGCTTGTTGAAGAAGCCCCACAGCTTCATCTGTGCGTTGCCCATCTTGGTGTCACGCGGCAGGAACGGCGGCGACATCATCTCGGCCACGGTGAACGGCATCGACGAATATGCCACGGCGCGTGCGTGACTGAACGTGTCGAAGCCGGTCTTGCCGTGGTAGGCACCCATGCCGCTGCGGCCGACGCCACCGAACGGCAGTTCCGCCCCGAACATGTGCAGGGCGAAGTCGTTGCCGTTGATCGACCCCGAGCGGGTGTTGTCGGCGAGACGCTTGAGGTTGTCGTTGTCGTCGCCACACCAGTACATCGTCAGCGGATGCGGGTTGCTCGCGATGTGGTTGATGGCCTCGGTCAGGTCGCGGTACGGGTACACCGACAGGACCGGACCGAAGACCTCGTCGTCGGCGATCTTCATGCCGGCCTTCACCCCGGTGAGCAGGGTCGGCGGGATCTTGCGACGCTCGGCCGACGGCAGCGGCTCGCCACCGGGGATCACCTGACGCTTTTCCGCGCCCAGCGAGACGGCGTCGTCGATCAGGTCGACGATGCGGTCGTAGTTCTTCTGGTTGATCGTGGAGGTGTACTGCGGATTGTCGTAGATGGTCGCGAAATTCGCGGTCCAACGGGCCATCACCTTGTCGGTGAACTCGCCGAGTTTGGCCTCCGGGACGAAGACGTAATCGGGGCAGAGGCAGACCTGGCCGCCGTTGACCATGCGGGCATCGGCGAGCATCTTCGCGGCCTTGTCGATGTCGGCCGAGACGTCGACGACAGCCGGGTTCTTGCCACCGAGTTCAAGGGTGACCGGCACCAGGTTCTTGGCGGCTTCCTGCGCGACGGACTTGCCGACGTCGGGCGAACCGGTGAAGAACATGTGGTCGACAGTGAGCTTCGCGAAATCCGAACCCGACCCATGCTTGGGCGTGATGACGGCGAGTTCCTCGATGGAGAAGTAGTCGGGTGCGTACTTGGCGATCACCGCGGTGGTGCGGGCGGTGATCGACGACGGGCGCATCAGGACGCGGTTACCGGCGGCGAAGGCCGATCCCGCGGGCACGAAGGTGAGCTGCAACGGGAAGTTCCACGGCCCCATGATGCCGACGACACCGAGCGGGTCGTGACGGACGCGCTGCTTGAAGCCCATCAGGCCCTGGACCTTTGCCGACGGCGACTCGGCCATCCATTCCTTGACCCCGCGACGCTGATGGGCAAGGTCGATCATGCAACCCGCGACATCGGAGGCGATGCTGAGTTCCTTGGGTCGCGACCCGAAGTCGACGGTCAGCGCCTCGGCGATCTCGTCACCGTGGTCGAGCAGCAGGGCGGTCAGTCGGGTGATCCGATCGATGCGGGTGTTCGCATCCGGAATGCCGTCGCGCAGGAACGCGGCTCGCTGGATCTCCAGCAGTTCGGTCATCGAGTGCGCCTCCGAGGAGACGTTCCCCTCGATCTTGGTGGACACGTCAGCAGGTTTGGTCATCGCCGCCTCCAGATTGGTCGATCATCAGGCGACGCTCGCGGCGGGCACCGCTGAGACGTTCACGCCCATTCGTTCCACCATAGTATGCGACACATCACAGGCATGTGACTACAGATGTTCCCAGATGGTTCGACGGCGCCCTCACCAGCGTTGACAGCGCTCGCCTCCCCGTTGACGACGCTGTCAGTGTCAGCCGAGCCTCTCGATGATCGTGACGTTCGCCGTGCCGCCGCCCTCGCACATGGTCTCCAGTCCGTAGCGACCGCCGGTGCGTTCGAGTTCGTTGAGCAGTGTGGCGAACAGCTTGGCGCCGGTCGCGCCGAGCGGGTGGCCCAGGGCGATGGCGCCGCCGTTCGGATTGACCTTCGCCGGATCGGCACCGGTCTCCTTGAGCCAGGCCAGCACCACCGACGCGAAGGCCTCGTTGATCTCGATGACGTCGATGTCGTCGATGCTCAGCCCGGTCTTCGCCAGCGCGTAGGCGGTGGCCGGGATAGGAGCCGAGAGCATCATCACCGGGTCGTCGCCGCGCACCGACAGGTGATGGATCCGCGCCCGCGGGGTGAGTCCGTACTCTTTCAGTGCCCGTTCGGAGACGACGAGCGCCGCCGACGCGCCGTCGGAGATCTGTGACGCGACGGCAGCGGTGAGCCGTGACCCCTCGGCGAGGGGCGCCAGACCGGCCATCTTCTCCAGTGAGGTCTCGCGCGGGCATTCGTCGACGACACAGTCGCCGAGCGGCACGTTCTCCTTGTCGAAACGACCTTCGGCGATGGCCGTCTTGGCGCGCTGATGCGATTGCAGCGCCCACGCCTCCATGTCCTCGCGGCTGATGTCCCACTTGGACGCGATCGCGTCGGCGCCGGCGAACTGGGAGATCTCGGCATCCCCGAAGCGCTCCCGCCAGCCCGCGGATTCGGCTGTGGGCGTGGTGAATCCGAACTCCTGCCCGGCGATCATGGCCTGGCTGATGGGGATGGCGCTCATGTTCTGGACACCACCGGCGAGGACGACGTCCTGGGTGCCGCTCATCACGCCCTGCGCGGCGAAGTGGATCGCCTGCTGGCTGGAACCGCATTGGCGGTCGACGGTTGTCCCCGGAATGGCCAGTGGTCCACCGGCGGCGAGCCATGCGGTGCGCGCGATGTTGCCGGCCTGCGGGCCGATCGCATCGACGCAGCCGAACACCACATCGTCGACGATCATCGGGTCGATGCCGGTGCGATCGAGGATCGCGGTGATCACATGCGCACCGAGGTCGGCGGGATGGGTCTTGGCGAGGGCGCCATTGCGTCTGCCGACCGGGGTGCGGAGGGCGTCGACGATGTAGGCCTGTGGTGCGGACATCTGTTCTCCTGGTTCGGTTCTGGTTGCGCTCAGGCGCGTTGGCTGGAGATGGAGACCACCTCGCCGGTCAGGTACGTGGTGTAGTCGCTGGCGAGCATCGCGATGGTGGCCGCGACCTCCCAGACCTCCGCGGCGCGGCCGTAGGCCTCGCGGGAGGCGAGTTCGTCGAGAAGGTCGTCACTGGTGACCTTCGCCAGGAACGGGTGCTTGGCGATAGACGGGGCGACGGCGTTGATGCGCACCCCGAAGTCGGCGGCTTCGACTGCGGCACAACGGGTCAGTGCCATCACCCCGGCCTTGGCCGCGGCGTAGTGGGCCTGGCCGCGCTGGGCGCGCCACCCGAGGACGGAGGCGTTGTTGACGATCACGCCGCCGTGTTCGACGGCGCGGAAGTAGCGCAGTGCGGCGCGGGTGGCACGGAAGGTGCCGTTGAGGGTGATGTCGAGGACACGATCCCATTGGTCGTCGGTCATGTCGGCGACCGGCGTCTCACCACCGAGACCGGCATTGTTGACCAGGACGTCGACCCGGCCGAGTTCGTCTGCGGCGCGGGTGATCAGCGCGTCCACCTGGTCGGTGTCGGAGACATCGCACGGCGCTTGGGTGACGGTCTGGTCGGCGAACTCCGCGGCGAGTGCGTCGTGCGCCTCGGCGAGGCGACGTTCGTGCCAGTCGGAGATGAGGACGTCGGCACCCTCGAGTAGTGCGCGGCGGGCGGTGGCGAAACCGATGCCGGTTCCGGCGGCCGCGGTGACAACCACCTTGCGGCCCAACAGGAGTCCGTGCCCGGGCGTCTCCGCCGGCGGATCGGCCAGTGACGATCGGCCGGTCTGGTCGGCCTGGGTGTCGGATACAGTCATGCGCGTGCCTCCCGCGGTAGGCCGAGGACTCGCTCGGCTATGATGTTGCGCTGCACCTCATTCGACCCGCCGTAGATGGTGTCGGCGCGGGTGAACAGGAACAGTCGTTGCCATTCGTCGAGTTCGACGTGTTCGGGGTCGGTGATGTCGTTGGGTCGGCCTTCGACGGTGGCGCCGGGTCCGATGAGCGACGGTGCACCGAGAACGTCCATGCCGAGTGCACCGAGATCGCGATGCCAATTGGCCCACAACAGTTTTGCCACCGACGCCGCACCCGCCTGGGAGACGACGTCACCGTCGAGGGTGCGTTGCGCGTGGGCACGCATCACCTTCAGGCCGATGTCGGCGCGGACCACTCGGGTGGCGATCTCCGGATTATCGATGGCGCCGTTGGTGCGGGCGATCTCGGTGATGGAGTCGAGCTCGCGGGCGAAGCCCACCTGTTGACCGAGCGTGGACACGCCGCGTTCGAACTGCAGAAGTCCCATCGCGACCGACCAACCCTGGCCGGGCTCGCCGACGATGAGATCGGCGTCGGTGACGGCGTCGTCGAAGAAGACCTCGTTGAATTCCGATGTGCCGGTGAGTTGTTGGATGGGCCGGACCGTGATCCCCTGTTGGTCGAGGGGGACCAGCAGGAAGCTCAGTCCATGGTGCCGACTGGAGCCGGGTTCGCTGCGCGCGATGACGAAGACCCACTGTGCGACGTGGGCGAGGGAGGTCCAGATCTTCTGGCCGTTGAGATGCCAGCGGCCGTCGTCGTCGAGTCGCGCCGACGTCGACACGCCCGCGAGGTCCGATCCGGCGCCCGGCTCGGAGTATCCCTGCGCCCAGAGCTCGGTGACGTCGACGATGCCCGGCAGGAGACGCTGCTGCTGCTCGGGAGTTCCGTATTCGATCAGTGTCGGGCCGAGGAGTTCCTCGCCGAGGTGATTGACGCGGGCGGGCGCGTTGGCTCGGGCGTACTCCTGATGGAAGATGATCCGCTGCTCGAGGGTGGCGCCGCGACCGCCGTGGCGGGTCGGCCAGCCCAGGCAGGTCCAGCCGGCGCGAGCGAGGTGCCGGTCCCATTCGAGTCGCTCTGCGAAGAACTCGTGCTCGCTGCCCGGCCCGCCGCAGCCCCGGAGGTCGGCGAAGTCGCCGACGAGGTTCTCGGCCAGCCAGTCGCGGACCGCCTTGGCGAAGATCCTGGTGGCGTCGGGCGTCTGAGCTGCCCATTCGCCCAGATCCAGAGATCTGTCTGCCAGATTGATCGAGGTCATGATCGCTAGCATAGCCCACCAAGCAAGTGCTAGGTTGGGAGCATGGAGAGCGTCTCGACGACCCCCGCCGCGCTGACGCGGGCCGCCACGTCGTGGCCGGATCGTCCGGCCCTGGTCGACACCCAGTGGAGCACGCCCGTCGCGCTCACGTGGGCACAATTGCGGGAGCGGGTCATCGACGTCGCCGCCGCACTGATCGCGTCGGGCATCCGGCCCGGCGACCGGGTGGCACTGTGGTCACCCAACAGTCATCACTGGCCGGTCGCCGCACTCGGCGTCCATCACGCGGGCGCGGTGCTGGTTCCGTTGAACACGCGCTATACCGCGGGTGAGGCGATCGACGTCATCGAACGGTCCGATGCGCAGGCGGTCTTCGTGTCCGGCGAGTTCCTCGGGGCGGATCACGCCGCGGACCTGATCCGGGACCACGCTGCCGCGCTTCCCCAGGTGGTCGTGCGGATTCCGTTCTCGGCCGGCGCTGAACCCCTCGACAGAGTTCTGGACTGGGACGCCTTCCTGGCCCGCGCCACCGACGAGACCCGGGCGGAGGCACAACACCGGGCCGAAGCGGTTGCGCCCGACGACATCTCCGACGTTCTGTTCACCTCGGGTACGACCGGAAAGTCGAAAGGTGTTCTGGCGGAACATCAGCAGACTCTCGCCGGCTCACATGCCTGGGGCGCCAACGGCCGACTCTCCCCCGATGACCGCTATCTGATGGTCAACCCGTACTTCCACACCTTCGGCTACAAGGCCGGCATCCTGCCGTGCACCCTGTTCGGCACCACCATGTATCCGCTGGCCGTCTACTCACCGAGCGAGGCGATGAAACAGGTTGCTGCCCAGCGCATCACCGTGTTCCCCGGGGCACCGACGATCTTCCAGACCATCCTCGACGATCCGGCCCGCGACTGCCTCGACCTTTCCTCGCTACGGCTGGTGGTGACCGGTGCGGCCATCGTGCCGGTCGTCCTCATCGAACGGATCCAGGCCGATCTCGGCGTCGACACCGTCATCACCGCGTACGGCCTCACCGAGGCCAGTGGATTCGTCTCGACCTGCACCCCCGATGACGACGACGAGACCGTCGCCAACACCTGCGGCCGGGCGTTTGCGGGGATGGAGATCGCACTGTCGGATCAGGGCGAGGTCCTCGCCCGCGGGAAGATGGTGATGCGCGGCTACCTCGACAACGAGCAGGCCACCGCGGAGACCGTCGACGCCGACGGCTGGTTGCACACCGGCGACATCGGCACCATCGATGAGCGCGGCAACCTCAAGATCACCGACCGCCTGAAGGACATGTACATCTGCGGCGGCTTCAACGTCTATCCCGCCGAGATCGAGCAGACCCTCGCCCGACTCGACGGGGTGACCGAATCCGCGGTGATCGGGGTGCCCGACGAACGTCTCGGTGAGGTGGGGCGGGCCTATCTCACCGTCCGCGATGACGCCGACCTCGACGAGGACGGTGTGATCGCTTATGCGCGTGAGTATCTCGCGAACTTCAAGGTGCCGCGCTCGGTGGTGTTCGTCGACGCGTTCCCGCGCAACGCCGCGGGGAAGATCCTCAAACGGGAGTTGGCGTGAGCGGCTGAAAGTGGGGAAGAACGTTCCTCCCCCGGAAATCGTCTCGTCGGCACGAAACTGCTGGGGAAGGAAGCAACAGGTGGGGGAAGAAGATTCTTCCCCCACTTTTGGCATGTCGAGCAGCGAGGCGTTGCTCGACGCAGTCGGTCTTGATCCCTTATGCCCGTGCGTATCTCGCATGCCTCACACTGGAGTTTTTGCCAGCGCGGTGCCGACGAGGAATGCCCACAAACGTCTCCGTGAGGCGAGCTCACCGGATATTTCCAGTGAGAACCGCTGACGGGGACGACTTCAGTCATCCGCCGTGGAGCCCGGCATACCGGTCGAGTTCGGCGACCAGCGCAGCCCGCTGATCGGGCGAGAACTGCTCGCCCGCGCCCATGTCACCGACCTGGTCGTCATAGCACCGCAGGAACGTCACGCGGAGATCGCCGGCCGACGGACCGTCACCACCCCACGGCCGAACGGGCGTACGTGCCATCACCTCGTTGAGCGGGGCTAGGGCGGCGAACGCTTCGTCGAAGGTCTCGTCGATCGACGGCGACTCCAGGAACTCGGCGATCGGCTCGGTCAGCTGATCCACCACGTCACCGACGAAGTCGAGCGCCTTGGCGTTGCCGAACGGCCCGGTTGCCCACATACCCATGGCTCCCGACGCTATCAATGAGCGTGTGCTGTTCCTACCGATCCGGCCGCCGGCATCACCGATAGAACAGGACTTTGCGGTCAGTGCAGTAGGTCGCCAAACCCTTGACGCTCGAGGCTGATGATCAGGGTCTTGCTGGGTTGGTTGGACTGCAACCAGGTGGCGATGCCCGACTCCTGCTTGTCGCGCGGGGCATCGAGCAACCCAAGTCGCGCCAGCAGAGCGTTGACGAACACCGGTTGTGGCGTGTTGTCGCCTTCGGGCACGAAAACGCCGTCATCCCAGAGTCGTTGTCCAATACCCATGTGAACCGTCCCAGCATCTGCCGTGCCCGTGATATGACCACCCAGCGTAGTCATCAGGACCGACTCTGCGACCGGCGGTATGGCTTACGGCAGTCCGACGCGCCACGCCTGTGTGTCACAGATCGTAGACGTTTGATCACCGGATGACCTCGGCGTGTCGACCGACCAAAGTCTGCAACAGCTGACCGGTCAAAGAGCCATGCGACCTCGTCCAGCCGACCTCCATGACCTGTGATGTGCTTGATGCGTGACTTCCGCGCGGACCCGTGAGACCGAGAGCACCGACCTGCTGGCCCAGACCGGTGTCCTCGACCCCGCTGCGCCCACCACCCGCATCGACACGCACGGCGCGACCATCCTGCTCAACGGTGATCGGGCGTGGAAGCTCAAACGGCCGGTTCGGTTGCGCTACTTCGACTTCTCCACCCCCGACCTGCGACACGACGCCCTTGCCGCCGAACTCGACCTCAATCGCCGCACCGCCCCCGACATCTACCTCGGACTGCACGCACTGCGGCGCGCCGATGACGGATCGGCGTCGCTGGACGGACCCGGCGAGACCGTCGACTGGGTTCTCGAGATGACGCGCTTCGCCGACGATGCGCTGCTCAGCCGGCAGGCCGACGCCGGAGCCCTCGATGACCGCCTGCTGCAGAACCTCGCCGCACGCGTCGTCGACATGCACCGCGACGCACAGGTGTCCGACGATCCGCACGGCGCAACCCGATTGCAGGAGGTCGTCGACGGAAATCTGGCGAGTATGTCGGTGTTCCCCGAGATCCTGGAACCCGCACTGGCACAACAACTCACCGACCGTTTGACCGCCATGATCGCCGCGCACGCCGACCTGATGGACGCTCGCGCACGGGCCGGGCGCGTCCGGCACGGGCATGGTGATCTGCATCTGGGCAACATCGCCGTCGTCGACGGCGAGCCAATTCCGTTCGACTGCCTGGAATTCGACGCCGAGATGGCCACCACCGACGTGCTCTACGACATCGGCTTCCTGGTGATGGATCTGTGGGCCCGCGGGTTACGGCATGAGGCCAACGTCGTCATCAACGCCTACCTCGATCTCTCCGCCGACGATGAGGACGGCTTCGCACTGCTGCCGCTGATCCTCGGTGTGCGGGCGACGGTCCGTGCACATGTCGCCGCCGCCGAGGGTGCCGCCGATCGGGCCAACTCGTATCTTGCTCTGGCGCTGGGCTTTACCGAACCCGTCGCACCGCGGCTCGTCGCGATCGGCGGCGGGTCGGGTACCGGGAAGTCGACGGTGGCGCGGGCCGTCGGCGGTGATCTCGCACCGGCCCCGGGTGCGCGGATTCTGCGCACCGACGTGCTCCGCAAACGGCTCGCCGGGGTGGCCGTCGACGAGCCGCTGCCCCGCTCGGCCTACACCGACGAGGCGCGGGCCGGCGTCTACACCGAGGTGTTTCGGCTGGCGGGCCTTGACCTCGCGAACGGGATGAGCGTCATCGCCGACGCGGTGTTCGGGCGGCGCACGCAATCCGAGGCGATCGCCGATGTGGCCGAGCACGCGGGCTGCGTATTCACCGGAGTATGGCTGGAACTCCCCGAGAGCGAACGTATCTCACGCATCGAGCATCGCGGTCCGGATGCATCCGACGCCACTGCCGACGTGGCGCGGCGACAAACCCGGACCTTGGAAACACCGGACGAGCGGTGGCACCGCGTCGGCGATTCGGTCGACGCGGTACGCGACGTATTTGCGTCGCGGTGAACGGATGTGACACAACTGACTGGTGGGTCGGGGTAACGAACAAGCAGAGGCGGGACAGGCACAGCCGGGAAAGGCAGATTCGATCGGGACGTTGCGCTCGATCGCGATCGCGATCGGGTCGGTGTTCGGGATCGTCTTCGGCATCATGATGCTTGCCGACCCCGATGAGTGCGCCGGCACCTCGATGGGCGCCGGCGACCGGTGTGTTTCGCAGGGCCGCAACAGCCCTGACCTTCTCCTGACCCCGACGACGGTCACGCTGCCCGCTGTCCCGTCACCAACGCTGCCGGACGAGTTGTCCTTCGAGGCACCCGACGGCTACGCGGCCGACCGCGAGACCATCGGCCCGGATGACCCGGTCGTGATGACTCCGACGCGGGGTCGTACCCGCACCGAGCACATCATCCAGACCGCCGGGATCGGGTTGCTGGCACTGCTTTTCGGCATCGGCGGGACGGTGTTCACCGCCCGTCGGCTGCTGAGCAGGTTCTGAACCGCTCTCGCAGGCTCAGTCCCGCAGCGGCTTCACCAACGGGAACAGGATGGTCTCGCGAATGCCGAGACCGGTGAGCGCCATCAGCAGCCGGTCGATGCCCATGCCGGTGCCGGCGGTCGGCGGCATGCCGTATTCCATTGCGGCCAAGAACTCTTCGTCGAGGACCATCGCCTCGTCGTCGCCGGCTGCGGCGAGGCGCGCCTGGTCGACGAAACGTTCCCGCTGGATGATCGGGTCGACGAGTTCGGAGTAGCCGGTGGCCAATTCGAAGCCGCGGACGTAGAGATCCCACTTCTCCACCACGCCGGGGGTGCTGCGGTGGGCGCGCACCAGCGGTGACGTCTCGACCGGGAAGTCGCGCACGAAGACGGGCTGCGAAAGGTGTTGGCCCACCATGTGTTCCCACAGTTCTTCAACGAGCTTGCCGTGCCCGTAGCCCTTGTCCTTGGGGATCTCCAGGCCGACACGGGCGGCGATCGCCAGCAGTTCGTCGACGCTGGTGCCGCCGGAGTCACTCATCGGCACGATCTGTTCGCCGAGGGCTTCCGACAGGGACGGGTACATCGACAGCGGCGTCCACTCACCGGACAGGTCGTATACCGAGCCGTCGGGCATCGTCGGGGTGAGCGTGCCGAGCGCGCCCTGCGCCACTTCCTGCACGAGTTCGCGGGTCATCACCGCGGCGTCGTCGTAGGTGCCGTAGGCCTGATAGGTCTCCAGCATCGCGAATTCCGGCGAGTGGGTGGAGTCGGCGCCCTCGTTGCGGAAGTTGCGGTTGATCTCGAAGACCCGCTCGATTCCGCCGACGATGCAGCGCTTGAGGAACAGTTCCGGCGCGATCCGCAGGAACAGGTCGATGTCGAAGGCGTTGGAGCGCGTGGTGAACGGGCGCGCCGCGGCACCGCCGTGCAGGGTCTGCAGCATCGGGGTCTCGACCTCGAGGAAGTCACGGCGGTCGAGGGCCTTGCGCAGTTCGGAGATCACCGCGATGCGGGTGCGGGCGATCTGCCGGGCCTCGGGACGCATGATGAGGTCGACGTAGCGTTGCCGGACGCGGGTCTCCTCGTTCATGTCCTTGTGCGCGACCGGCAGCGGACGCAGCGCCTTGGAGGCCATCTCCCAGGAGTCGGCCATCACCGACAGCTCGCCGGTGCGGGAGCTGATCACCTCGCCGTGGACGAAGACGATGTCCCCGAGATCTGTTTCGGCCTTCCATCGGGCCAGGGAATCCTCGCCGACACCGTTGAAGGAGATCATCGCCTGCAGCTGCGTCCCATCGCCCTCCTGCAGCGTCGCGAAGCACAGCTTGCCCTTGTTGCGGAGGAAGATGATGCGCCCGGCGACGCCGACGATCTCACCGGTTTCGGTGCCGGCCTCCAGGTCGGGGTACGTCGCGCGGATCTCGGCGAGGCTGTGGGTGCGCGGAATCGACACCGGGTAGGCGTCGCGTCCTTCTCCGAGAATCCGCTCCCGCTTCTCCCGGCGGATACGCAGCTGCTCGGGAGTCTGCTCGTCGGCCGACGAGGCGGGGGCCTGGGATGTCTGGGCGTCACTCACGCACGTGAGGGTATTCGGTGGTCGGGGCGTCGGCCAAGTTGCGTCGCGTGGGTCACCCGCGGGTCAGTGGGCGGAGAAGACGTCGAGCTCACCCTGGTTGATCTGCCCGTTGATCCCGGCGCGACGCAGACCGCGATATCCGCCGATCACGAACACCGCTCCGGGGACGCCGCGCGCCTGCAGATGCCAGGCCAGCCACTCGGCTTCGTGGCCGTCGTCGGAGACGAGAATCCAACGGGCATCACCGGCGGCGATACGCAGGGCGGACGGCGAACCCGGGGTGAGCAGGTCGATCGCCTCGGCGGCGTCGACGGCGATCGCACCGAGCAGCGCGCCGTCGGCCTGGCGTTTGCGCTGACTGCGCACGTCAATGGGGGTGGCGCCGGCGGCGAGAGCGTCGCGGTAGTCGGCGATGCGCAGCGACAGCGGAGCGCTGGGGGCGGGAGCAGAAACAGGTGCGAGAAGCTGGACCGATGCGGTCATGGGAGGAAACCTCGAAAGTGATCGAAACGAGCGGGAGGGTTGGCGAGGGGGCCACCGCTGTGTCGTGAAAAAACGACGACGCGGGCTCAGCCCTGACAACACTCCTGACAGCTCTTGATCACGGCGACAAGTCTGCCACAGTTGCGGCGGCGTGACCAGAGGCGATGGGGTTTCTTGCTCGGGGTGGGTGAAAGTCGCGCCGGGGAGCTGTCGCTCGGCGTTCCCGTGAATGACGTCGCGCGGTGGTCCCTCGCCGGTCCGATATGGTGCGGGGCGATGAGTGAGCGCATGTTCGTGGGGGCGTCCACGCTCGAGGCCGACCGACTGGCGCTGGCCCTCGCACCGGCCCGGGTTCCCGGCGGCCTCGACACCGATCCGAGCTTCTTCCACGGATTCGCCACCCATCCGGTCGTGGTCGCCCAGGGACTGCTGGCCCTCGCCGACGTCACCGGCACCCGCTACTTCCAGTTCACCCCGGCCAGTCAGCGCGATCCGGTCCTCACCGCGAATCGCGACCGGCTGCGCGCCGAGGTGTTCTCCGCGTGCAATGGGGTGTACGCCCGACTCGACGTCCTGGGCTCGGGGCTCGACGGTGGCGAGATCGGCACCGGCACCACCAACGTCGATATCAACCTGCCGACCCGCACCGCCCTGGGCCGTGTACGGCGCACCGACCTCCTGCACCTCGACGTCGGTTCGGGCGGGCTACGCGCGTCGACGATGGCGGCCACGGCCGTCGAACGTCCGGTGGACATGCCCGATCGGTGGGTCCGCGCCCTGGGCAACGCCGCTCACCTTCATCACGGTGCGCGGCCGGTGTTCACCCTCGACCGCACCCGCGCACGACGGTTCATCGCAACGCTGCCGCATGCGACGGCGAAAGCCGAACGGGGATGGGTGGTCGCCGATCGTACCGGCGCCCGCGTGAGTCGTCGGGAGGTGCCCGACGGCGTCTTCGTGCACGGAATGAACCGGCTCGATGTGTTGCGGCGCATGATGATTCATGTCGATGGGCTGACGGCGTATCGGGCGATCGTCGGTGACGGGGGTGACGGTGCACCCTCGGTGTTCGAGGTGACGTTGCCCGGAGCGCGGCTCACGATCGGGCTGACCAGTGAGCCGTGGCGCGGGTTTTCCGGTGAGGGATCGTTGCTGGCGGCATTAGCCGGCGATCAGGTACTCGACGATGCCGCAATGCTTTCCGTCCTGCTGGCCTTCGATCCGGTCATCGACGTCGCCCGCCTGGCACGCGAGGCCGATATCGATGCCGATCGCGCAGCAGGTGCGCTCGCCGTTCTCGCCGCCTCAGGGCGTGTCGGTTGGGATGCCCACGAGGACAGGTGGTTTCATCGTGAACTGCCCGACGATCCGAACCGAATCGAGCGCGACAATCCGCGGTTGCGGGCGGCGCGGAAGCTCGTCGCCGAGCATGCGGTCACCCACGAGCACGACGATCTGTGGACAGTGTCCGAGTACCGGGTCCACCTGAATCCCGCTGTCGCGCAGGCTCGGTGCACCTGTACCTGGTATCTGCGTCACGGCGGTGATCGCGGTCCGTGCAAACATGTGCTCGCCGCGCGGATCGCCGCCGGAATGCGCCCCGATGACCCGATGCAAGGAGGCCGGCCATGACCGCCCAATCCCGTGAGGACGCGGTCTCGATCTTCACCGAACTCGGTTGGCCCGACCTGCCGTACGACCGGCTGGCCACCGCCGACATCGGCACCGACGATCAGCGGCGCCGCGCTCGCGACGGCCTGGCGACCGGGCCGCTGCAGGTGTACGACCAGGACGACTCCGGAGTGTGGACCTGGATCAGCAAGGTGGGCCATGCCGACCTGAACCGCCTCTCGATCTTCGCCATCCGGGTGGGGGTCGACGCCCGGCGGGCCGCGTCCATCGTGCCGTTCGAGGTGCCGCGCGCCGCACTGCTCCAGGTGATCTCCGACCGCGGGACGGCCTTCGCGACACAATTCATCGGCCGGGTCTGCACGAGCTCACGGCGCGCCATGACGCATCAGCCGACCGTGTTCGCGGACGTGGCCTTGCGGCTGGTCCTCGATCTCGAGCTTCCGGTGCCGGACAACGTCGATTACCTGATCGATTGGGCCGCCTACGCCGACGCGGCGCTGCACCGCAGTACCGCGGAGTTCACCCGATCCGGCCCCACGCTCGTCACCGCCGATCACATCGTCGCCCGCTTCGCCGAACACGCCCGCGCGGCGGTGGCAGTCGGCGCACCGATGACGGGACCTTTGCGTCCTGCTCTCGCGGCCGGGGTCTCGCGCGGGCTGATCGACCGGGACGAGATGCTCGATCTGGCCGTCGTCGGTCTCGATGCCGCGCGCCGCCCCGGTGATCGCGCGGCGTGGGCACAGTTCCTCACCACCGAACTCGCGATGAGCGACAGCGAGATCGCCGACCGCGCCGAGCAGTGGATACCGGCTTTGGCGACCGGGACACCGGAGATCATCGAGCGACTCGGACTGCCGCTGTTCACCAGTGGGCCCGACGAACTACTCGCCGACCTCGTGGCCGTCACCGTGCCCGGCGTGAAGGCACGTCGTCTGCGCACCCTGATCTTCGACGCCCTCGCGGGCCGATCACGACCCGACGACGCCACGGTCGCGGAGGTGTCGGCAGCACTGGCCGAGGTGGCCACGTCGTCGGCCGACGTGAAATCCCTTGCGGCGCTGACACAGGCCTGGGAGATGTCGGTCGACGTCGCCGACGCTCCGTCCGACGTCGTTGCGTGGTCCCCGACACCCGAGGTGTGGACGGTCCCCCGCTTCGATGCCGGCGCCGCGACGCCGGATCGTCTGACCGAATCGATACGTCCACTGATGGATTCGGCCGAGCACGATTTCGCCTCAGTTGAACTGGAAAGGTTCTTGGCGTTGGCGGTCACCTGCGCAAGCGACGACCTCGAGGCAACGCGCACCGCGGTTCGCGGGGTGCGGGACTCGGAACGCCTCGGACTGGCGTGGATCAGCGAGTGGCGACAGGGGCAACTGCCGCGAAAGGCCTACCAGCCCTACGGCTTCACCCAGGCCCGCGACTACGCGGTGGTGTGCCGGCTCGGCGAGATTCCGTGCGTGCTGTCGCAGCCGAGTTGGGATGATCTCCGCATCGATGCGGCCGATCTGCTGAGCCGGATGACCAGCTATGCACTGCATGATGTTTCGGCGTCCGAGGAAGACCTGGCATTGGCACTGACTCGCCTGGATCTTGCAACGGTGACCTCGGAGCTCTCGACCGACCTGCGGGCGAGCGGTGTTGCTGTCGTCGACCATCGCGGGAAACAGAACTCGCGGTCTGCGGGCGAGATCGTCGGTGCGTACGTCGACGAGCCGATCCCCGAGCCCGCGATGGTGATGCAGCAGGGCCGGTGGCATCCGGGCAATGTGCATGTGCCGGCCGCGTTGACCGATCTCTATGGGCGCTTCGGCGATCGATACAGCTATTCACGGAAGTTCTGGGAGTTTCCGACATGGGGCGACGCGGCTATGGGTTCGGTCGGCTGGGACTACGAGGCCGACCCCGGTCAAGGTGAGATCCTGCGTCAGCTTGCCCGTCGTGGTTCGCCTCTACCACCGGGCGCATCCATCAACATGCTTGGCGCACAACGTGATCCGCATCCGCGCGCTGCGGCCGATGCCCACCAGGCGGTGCTCGATGCGTTCGCGCGGGGACTCCTCCGGCCCGGTGTGGCCGAGGTCCGATTCCTGGACTCGTTCGAGACGCCGCAGAACGTGGCCGCATTCGCACGAGCCCTGAAGGAACTCGCCGACGACGGCCTCCTCAGTGTCGTGTGGCCGATCCTCGACGATCTCGCCGCAGTGGCCGCCGAAGCGACACGAGTGTTCAGTGGAACCGACGTCGTCGTCGACACCCTCGCCGCGCTGCTGCCGTCGGTGCGCGTCGCTGTCGCGGGCGGTACCGCCCCCGCCGATTCTCTCGCACTGCCGGGAGTGCGGAAGTTGGCCGTTCGCAAAGGTTCCGGGGTCGCGGTCGCCGCGGCTCGAACGGTCGTCGGGACGCTGCCGGAGATGATCACCTCGCCGCGACCGCCAGAGCCCGCGGCACCCGCATCGCGATTCGGCAGTTATACCGTCGACGACGTGTGGTCACCCGATATCGCGCCACCGGCCGCCATCGACGACGGCGCGACCATCACGGTGGTGTGGGAGGAAGGCGCCACCACCACCCGGCGGGCCATGAAGGTGTTGCTGACGTATCCGCAGTTTCCCGGAAGCACCTTCCGGATGCCGACCACCTGGCTCTACCCGCTGCAGCACGAGGGACAGGCATCCGGTGTGGAGCACCCGATCGCCGAGGCAACGGCTCGCTCGGCGTGGCTGCACTGGGATGCCGATTCCGAGCGAATCATAGTGTCCCGCTGGCGTGATCGAGAGTCCAAGACCGACTCACCGCCGACGAAGTCGAGTCCGCCACCGCCACTGACGGTGTCGATGGTGGCGATTGCACTGAGTCACCTGTGCAATTCATACGCCGACACCTACGCGGTGTGGTGGATGATCAACTTCGGTCGCTTTGGCGCGGATTCGGTTCGGTTGGCCATGCGCTCGATGCTCACCTCACCCGATGTGAGCCCGGCGAAGATCGCCAAGGTCATCGACAAGTCGCCGGATACCTTGCATACGCTGTGGCCGGTCCTCACCGAATCGGTGCGCGCAGCCGGCGCCATGGATGGTCCGACGCCACGATGGCTGAACGGGATTCTCGACGTATCTCTCGGCGTGGCATCACTTCTCGCCGAGGCCCACCGACGCGGCCTGGCACCGATCGAAACGGTGACGTGGCCAGGAATCGACGCGATCGCCGGACGGAAGGGCCGGTCCGCGGCATTGGTCAAGGCGCGCGCACTGCGCGACCTTCAGGATCGCGAGAGTCGTCAGAGCTGAGATCAGCTTCGAGTGCCACGGCCACTGGTCGAGTCGCCTCGTGCGATCCTGCGAGCCCCTGGCGTGTCCGCCGGGCCGAGCTTGTCGAGGTCGAGACCGCGCAACCCGATTCGGGAAACAAATTGCAGCACAACCCAACTCCCGACGGTCGAGGTGCGAGGAGCCCATGGGCGACGAGCCTCGAGACCACGCAACCCCCGTTGGTCGCGTGCGCCGCGCGAGCGCAGCGAGCTCGTCGCGTATCCGCCGGGCCGAGCTTGTCGAGGTCGACACCACTTTCGCAACCCGATGCTGGAAACCGATTGCAGCGCAGCACCAGCCGAAGCCAGCCGCCTACCGCGGATAGGTGGTGATGGTTTCCCCGGTGACCGGATCACGCCAGATGACAGCCCGATCCGACAACATGGTGGGGATCAACAACCCCATATGGTGAGCGTCGACCCCGGGCGTAGTGTCCGCGATTGCTCGCGGGCTATTTCCCGGGGCCGCGCCTCCGAACCGGACGTGCGACTTTCACCGCATCCGGCTCTCCCTAGGTCACGCTGGGACGGCGTGTGAGTGGGGTTCCCAGGGGTTGGGGATCTTGGTGCCGCGGTAGTGGTAACGCTGGATGCGTACCGCTGCCGGGTCGAAGAGCCTGACCCCGTTGTATTCCGGCCACCACGTTCGGAAGTATCTCCGAACCAAGTCCCTGCGGCCGGTCCGCGGGTGCTTGTGCCGGAGCCATTGCCACACCCGACGCCACAGAAAGTAATTGAGGTCGCCGAATGCGTCGCTGGCCGAACTGGTGCAGAAATACTGTGTCCATCCGCGAACGATGGGACCGAGTACTCGGAACATCTGATCCGCGGATAGCTGGGTGATCTGTGTGGTGACGTCTTTGATACGCCGTCGGATCGAAGCCACTGACTTCTTCGACGGATATATGTAGACATGTCGCCGGGTGCCGCCTCGCTGGGTATGCCGCTGGATGTGGAAACCCAGAAAGTCAAAGCCCTCGTCGATGTGGACGACCCTGGTCTTTTCCGCCGACAGGCGTAACCCCATGGGGGCCAGGATGTCACCCACACTGGTCCACAACGACTCCGCGTGCGCCTGCGTCCCGTTCACCATGATCACGAAGTCATCGGCGTACCGGGCCAGCCGGTACGTCGCTCCTCCGGATTTCCGGTGCCGGAAACGGGCCGTGGAATTCGTGTGTGCCGCCCACCAGCCCTCGACGTGCTCATCCAGGACCGATAAGGCGATGTTGGCCAACAGAGGCGACAAGATACCGCCCTGCGGAGTTCCGGAGTCGGCATACCGCGTCAGCTGATCCTCACCCAAGACGCCCGCTTTGAGGAACGCCTTGACCAAGGCCAGAACACGTTTATCGGCGATCCGAGCACGCACCCGTTGCAGCAGGGCACTGTGATCGATCTCGTCGAAACACGGCTCTTGTGACGTAGTTGTGGGTGGGTTCGGCGTGGCGTGAGGGCGCAACGCCGTTGTCCTGCTTAAGGTTTGGTTTGCGAAGACTAAACCTGAGGAGTTCCGGCGTTGCGCATGTCCA
>NZ_JBDZDI010000017.1:0-117302 GCF_040044975.1 Gordonia oleivorans | reverse complement strand
CCGCGGCTGCCGCGGGTGTTTTTGTTGTCTTCACAAACCACAAATCATGCCCCGGCAGCCGCTCCCACCAGCGCAAACACGCCGCGCAACCTCACAACCCGCGATCTACGGCTGTAGTACTAGCGTGATCCTCATGAGTACCGACCACCTGATGCGCAAGGCGCTCGCGGCCCTGCGGGAGCTCGACGGACCGATGTCGGTCGAGGTGATCCACGAACTCGTCGACGCCGGCGAGATCACCGAACCGCTGACCGTCGCCGAGGCCGCCGATCTGCTCGACGTCTCGCCCCATACGTTGCGCTACTACGAACGCATCGGCCTGGTGGCCGTCGGGCGTGACGGTGTGGGCAACCGGCTCTACGACGATGCGGCCATTCGCCGGTTGATCTTCCTGACGCGAATGCGGTTGTCCGGCATGGCTATCCGGGACCTGCAACACTACGTCGCCCTCGTCGACCAGGGCGAGAGCACCGTCGACGAACGCCTCGAGATGCTGCTCGAACATCGTGACACCATCCGCCGCCAGATCGCCGAACTCACGCTGTCGCTGGCGGCCACCGAATACAAGATCGCCACCTACGGAGGACGGACCCAACCATGACCACGCCACGTACCACCACTCGCCGCATCGGCTCACTCGAGGTCTCGCCCATCGGATTGGGTTGTATGGGAATGAGTTTCGCCTACGGCCCGGCCGATCGGGACGAATCGATCGCGACCCTGCGCCACGCCCTCGACGCGGGTGTCAACCTGCTCGACACCGCCGACATGTATGGCCGCGGCGACAATGAACGCCTGCTGTCGCAGGTGCTCGCCGAGCGTCGCGACGAGGTCGTCCTCGCCACCAAGTTCGGCATCCTGGTCGACGAGGACACCGGCTATCCCACCGGCGACGTCGACGGATCGCCCGACTACGTCCGCCGCGCCGTCGACGCGTCGCTCGGCCGTCTCGGGGTCGACGTCATCGACCTCTACTACGTGCATCGCATCGATCCCGCCCGGCCCATCGAAGAAACCATCGGGGCGATGGCCGAGCTCGTGACCGCGGGCAAGATCCGCGAGATCGGGCTCAGCGAGGCCGACGCCGAGACGATCCGTCGTGCCGCGGCGGTTCATCCGATAGCTGCGCTGCACTCGGAGTGGTCGCTGTTCAGCCGCGACGTCGAGGAATCCGACGTCCCCGCCGCCCGGGAGGCCGGCGCCGCCATCGTGCCCTACAGCCCACTCGGACGCGGCATGCTGACCGGATCGGCGGCCGCGGCAGCGCCGGGCGACGGCGATTTCCGATCCACCCTGCCGCGGTGGCAGGCCGACAATCTCGAGCACAATCTGGCTCTGGTCGCCGAGATTCGTGCGGTGGCCGCCGAGGTCGGCGCCACCGCCGGGCAGGTCGCACTGGCGTGGCTGCTGGCACAGGGTGACGACGTGGTGCCGATCCCGGGAACCAAGCGGCGCACCTACCTCGACGAGAACATCGGGGCGAGCGCGGTGGCATTGTCCGACGAGCACCTGACCCGGCTCGCCGCGCTACGCCCGGCCGGTGATCGCTACCCGGACATGGCATGGGTGGCCGGGCGCTCGGCGTAGCCTGCCGGTGCCCGGGCGGAACAGAACCCGCGAACTTCTAGAACATGTTCTAGTTTGTGTGGCAGGCTCGGGAGCGTGATCCTCGACCGCTTCCTCCTCACCGACACCGTCGCCATCGTCACCGGCGCGGGCCGCGGCCTCGGTGCCGCGATCGCCATCGGATTCGCCGAGGCCGGCGCCGACGTGCTGATCGCGGCACGCACCGAGGACGAGCTACAGAAGATGGCCGCCGAGGTGGCCGCACGCGGTCGCCGTGCGCACGTCGTCGTCGCCGACCTCGCCGATCCCGACACGGTGGCCGGCCTCGCGCAGACCGCCGTCGACGAGTTCGGCCGCCTCGACACCGTCGTCAACAATGTCGGCGGTGCCATGCCGCGGCCGCTTCTCGACACCAAGGCGCGCCACATGACCGATGCCTTCACCTTCAACGTGACGACGGCGCACGCACTGACCACCGCGGCGGTACCGCATCTGCTGGCCACGGCCGAGGGCCCGGGGAACAGCGCCGGATCGATCATCAACGTCACCTCGGCGGTCGGGCGTGTTCCCGGTCGCGCATATGCGGCGTACGGCACCGCCAAGGCGGCGCTTGCCCACTACACGCGCCTGGCCGCGATGGACCTCAATCCCCGCATCCGCGTCAATGCCATTGCGCCCGGGGCGATCCTGACCTCCGCGCTGGAGATCGTCGCCGGTGACGACGGGATGCGCACCGCGGTCGAGTCCGCGACGCCGCTGCACCGACTGGGCGACCCGGAGGACATCGCCGCGGCCGCGGTGTACCTCGCCTCACCGGCGGGCTCATACGTGACCGGCAAGATCCTCGAGATCGACGGCGGCATCATCACGCCGAACCTGGACCTGCCGATACCGGATCTGTAGTCGGCTACGCGCGGGTCAGGGGCGCTGATTGCGCGCCGCCTTCTCCACGATGACGGCGATCCGGCGGGTCTTGGTGTCGGGTTTGCGGGCCATCGCGATCTGGGTCAGGGCGAACTTGCGCGCGCTCGGCGGGAAGGCGTCCCAGTGGGCCCGGGCGTCGGGCACGGCGTCGAGTGCCGCGGTGAGTTCCGGATGCTCGATGCCGGCCTCCGCGTCGTCGAGCAACGACCACAGGCCACGCGCCTTGGCATCGTCGATGACGGCCTGTCCCGGCGGTCGTATCCGGCCGGCGTCGAGCAGTTCGGTCACCCGCCTCTTGTTCGACGCGGCCCATGCGGAGTTGCGTCCGCGCCGGGTGAACCACATGCCGCGGCGGTGATCGTCGATCGTGCGGGTGTGGCCGTCGATCCATCCCCAGCACAACGCCTCGCGGACCGATTCGTCGTAATCGAGTGGTTCGCGGCCGGAGTCCTTGCGCCAGAACACCAACCAGACACCGGCCGACGAGGAGTGGTTCGCCGACAGCCAGGTGCCCCACTCCTCGATGGATGCGACGAGCAGGGTGGGGGCGTCGGGATCGGCCACGTGCTCACGCTAACGCCGAATCGACGGCGTCGGTACCCTGGTCGGGTGGACCAATTCCTCCACTACGCGACGGACTACTGGTGGCTGATCTTCCCGGTCGGCGGCGTCGTCGGGGGCTGGGCCGGTCACATCGCGCGGTACAACGAGAAGCGCCGCAAGGACAAGATCGAACTCGCCCGGATCAAGGCCACCGCGACGACCGAACAGATGCGGATCACCCAGGCCGACAAGGCCCAGGTGATCAAGGTGACCCGCCGCCACGACGAGATCAACGAGAAGTGGTTCCAGTACGAACTCGACCTGGCCACCCTCATCGAATACCCGATGCTCATCGACATGCGGGAACCGCTGACCCTGGCGTTCCATCAGGCCAAGGTGCGCGCCGACGACCTGCGTCCGGCGCCGGGGGAGACCCTCGATCCGCAGACCTTCGCCGACTACCGCGACGCCGTGCAGGTGTACGCGGCGTCCTTCGACGCCGCCGAACGCGAGGCTCGTCGTCGTAAGCAGTCCGACTTCTCACCCATCGAGCGCGAAACCCTCGACCGCGCCCGCAAACTCATCGCCGTGGCCGCCGACGCCGCAGCCACCCCGGCCGAACGTCAGGCCGCCTACCGCAAGGCCCGCACCGAACTCGACGGCCTCATCGGCGTTCCGCAACCGGCGGCCGAGCAACTCGAGCGGGGCATCGCCGGGGAATTGGAGCGCGGCCGCGAGTCGTGAGGTGGGAGTTGCGCGCGGGACTCCCACCTGCACGGAATGCATTGTGTGTTTCTGGGAGTTCAGCATGCATGTGGATTCGGATGGCACCGAAACGCCGCGGCGTGCGTCCAATCCTGCATGACACTCTCACCGGCGCCTTACCGCATCACTTTCCCGACCGACCCGCACGGCATCGTGTATCGAAAGACCGCACGCGAGCACGGAATCACCGACAATCAGCTCGCACGTGCGGTGGACCAGGGCCACCTTCGGCGGATCTGGCCGGGCGCGTTCCTCCCGTCCTCGACGGTCCTCGAGCACGAGGCGCTGCACCGGGTCCGCACCATCGCGGCCATGACGTGCAGCACCACCGATCATGTGGCGAGTCATACGTCGGCGGCGGTGTTGCACGGACTGTCCATGCTGATGCCAGATCTGGGTCGCGTGCATCAGCGCACCGGAACGGCCACCGGCGGCCGGGTCGATTCCTCCCGGCATCTGCACAGCGGGGTGCTCGACGAGTCCGACGTCGTCCTCGTCGACGGATTCCCGACGACGTCACTGGAGCTGACCGCCATCGATCTTGCCTGTGGGGTAGGCGAATTCGCGCGAGCGTTGGCGGTGTTCGACTCGGCCCTGCGGTTGGGTGCCGACGCCGAGGCGATGGCCGAATCGTTGGAGCGACGACGAACCGGGGTGGGTCTCGCGCGCTTTGCGCTCGGGCATGCGAACGGACTGTCGGAGAATCCGGGCGAATCCTGGGGCCGCGGGCAGATGATCGTCGAACACCTGCCGCTTCCGATCCTCCAACGTGTCTACCTCGACGAGCGCGGTGAGTTCGTGGCCCGCTGCGACTACGACTGGGAGGGCAAACTCGTCGGCGAGTTCGACGGGAAGGTCAAGTACCAGAAGCTGCTCAAGCCGGGTGAGGACGTGACCGCCGTGGTCGTCAGGGAAAAGCGCCGGGAGGATGCCGTGCGCCGGTTGGGGCCGATGGTGGAACGCTGGGTGTGGACCGATCTCGTCCGCAACGTCATGATCCCGCGGTTGACGCACAACCTGCAGACCGTCGGCATCCTGAAGAAGTGAGATGCGCGCGCAACTCCCACCTGCACGGAATGCATGGTGTGCACATGGGAGTTGAGCATGCAGGTGCCGGAGCCGGCCGCTACTCCGTGTCCAACGCCCCCGCGAACTGGCTGCGGTAGAGCCGGCAATACGCGCCCTGTGCCGCCAGCAGTTCCTCGTGATTGCCCTGTTCGACGATGTGCCCGTCCTCCATCACGATGATGGTGTCGGCGTCGCGGATCGTCGACAGACGGTGCGCGATCACGAAACTCGTCCGGTCGGCCCGCAGGTTCGCCATCGCCTGCTGGATGAGCAGTTCGGTGCGGGTGTCCACCGAACTGGTGGCTTCGTCGAGGATCAGGATGGTCGGCCGCGCCAGGAAGGCCCGGGCGATCGTGATGAGTTGTCGCTCACCGGCACTCACGCCGCCACCCTCGTCGTCGAGGACGGTGTCGTAGCCGTCGGGCAGGATGCGGACGAAGTGGTCGACGTGACTGGTCATCGCGGCCTCGAGGACCTGCTCGCGGGAGGCGGTCGGGTCGCCGTAGGCGATGTTGTCGTAGATGGTGCCGCCGAACAGCCACGAATCCTGCAGCACCATGCCGGTGCGTTCGCGCAGGTCGTCGCGGGTCATGTCACGGGTCTCGACGCCGTCGAGGCGGATCGTTCCGGAATCGACGTCGTAGAACCGCATGATCAGGTTGACCAGCGTCGTCTTGCCCGCACCGGTCGGCCCGACGATCGCCACCATGTGCCCGGGTCGTGCCACCAGCGACAGATCCTCGATCAGCGGCTTGTCGTCGACGTAGCGGAAGGAGACATCGTCGAACTCGATGCGGCCCTTGTCCTCTGCCGGGCTCACCGGATCGCGAGGATCCGGGGTCTGTTCGTCGGCGTCGAGGATCTCGAAGATCCGCTCGGCCGAGGCCACGCCGCTCTGCATCAGATTGATCATCGACCCGATCTGGGTGAGCGGCTGGGTGAACTGCCGTGAGTACTGGATGAAGGCCTGCACCTCACCGAGGCTCAGATTGCCCGACGCCACCCGCAGCCCACCGACCACCGCGATCGCCACGTAGTTGAGGTTGCCGAGGAACATGATCGTCGGCATCACCATGCCGGAGATGAACTGCGCCCGCCAACTCGACTGGTAGAGCTTCTCATTGCGTTCGTCGAAGACCGCTTCCACCTCGGCCTGGCGGCCGAACACCTTGACCAACTCGGCGCCGGTGAACGCCTCCTCGATCTGCGCGTTCAGCTTCCCGGTGGACGACCACTGAGCGATGAAGTGCGGCTTGGATTGTCGCGCGATGATCGCGGTGGCCGCCACCGCGAGGGGCACGGTGATCACCGCGA
The DNA here is from genome assembly GCF_040044975.1 of Gordonia oleivorans. Lineage (NCBI taxonomy): Bacteria > Bacillati > Actinomycetota > Actinomycetes > Mycobacteriales > Gordoniaceae > Gordonia > Gordonia oleivorans. The sequence goes on along the minus strand of NZ_JBDZDI010000017.1, from coordinate 111,122 downwards.
TCGACGCCATCAGCGGCGAGATCCAGATCATCACCACCAGCAGCGCGATCACCGTCAGAATCGAGTTGAGGAACTGCGAGATGGTCTGCTGCAGACTCTGCGACAGATTGTCCAGGTCGTTGGTGACACGGCTGAGCAGATCGCCGCGCGGGCTGGTGTCGTAGTAACGCAACGGAAGTCGGTGCACCTTGTCCTCGACGTCGGCGCGTAACCGCCGGATCGTGGCCACCACAACGATGTTCAGCAGATACGCCGCGACCCAGGACAGGAACGACGACGCGACATAGCAGACGAGGACGATCAGCAGCGTCTGCCCGACGGCGGTGAAATCGACGCCGACGCCGGGCGTCACATCCATCGACGAGATCATGTCGGCGACGGTGTCCTGCCCCCGCTCGCGCAGCCCGTCGATGGCCTGCGCCTTGGTGATCCCCTCGGGGAGTGCCTTGCCGATGACACCGTCGAAGATCAGGTTGGTGGCGTGACCGAGGATGCGCGGTGCGATGGCGAGCAGGATCACCGACCCGACGATCGCGGTCAGCACCGTCACCATCCGCAACGGGTAGGCCATCAGCAGCCGCACCAGACGCTTCATCGACGGGCCGAACGAATGCGCCTTCTGCAGAACGGGTCCGGCCATCATCGGGCCGCGTCCCGGGCCGGGAGCGGCCGTGGGTCCCGAGCCGGGTCCGGGGCGGGTCATGCCGGTTCTCCGATCGACAGCTGCGAGTTCGCGATCTCCGCGTACGTCTCACACGAGGTCAGCAGTTCGTCGTGACGACCGAGCCCGACGACGTGACCGCGATCCAGGACAACGATCTGATCGGCGTCGACGATCGTCGAGATACGTTGGGCGACAATGATCACCGCAGCATCCGCGGTGGCCGGACGCAGTGCCGCACGCAGTTTCGCGTCGGTGGTGAGGTCGAGTGCGGAGAACGAGTCGTCGAACAGGTACACCGCCGGCCGGCGGATGAGGGCCCGCGCGATCGCCAACCGCTGCCGCTGCCCGCCGGATACGGTGGTGCCGCCCTGCGCGATCGCGGTGTCGAGCCCGTCGGGCATGGCCGCGACGAACTCCTCGGCCTGCGCGATCCGCAACGCCGCCCAGATCTCCTCCTCGGTCGCGTCGGGTTTGCCGTGCCGCACGTTGGAGGCGACCGTCCCGGAGAAGAGGTACGGCCGCTGCGGCACGAAACCGATGACCGACCGCAACTCGTCGGGGTCGAGGTCGCGGACGTCGGTGCCGCCGACGCGGACCGCGCCGTCGGTGACGTCGATGAGCCGGGGCACGAGTGCCATCAGGGTGGTCTTGCCCGAGCCGGTGGACCCGACGATGGCGGTGGTGGTGCCGGCGGACACGGCGAAACCGATGTCGCTCAACACGTTCTCGTCGGCACCCGGGTAGCGGAACTCGGCGCCGACGAACTCCACCGACGACGGCGCCGCCGCGAAACCGGTCGCCTCGGCGGGTGGGCGGACCGATGTCTCGGTGTCGAGGACCTCGCAGATGCGTTCGGCGCAGACGGCCGCGCGCGGCGCCATCATCGCCAGGAACGACGCCATCATCACCGACATCATGATCTGCATGGCGTAGCTCATCATCGCGGTCAGGGCGCCGATCTCGGTGCCGCCGTCGACGACGGCGTGCCCGCCGAACCAGATGATCGCCACGATCGTCACATTGGTGATCACCATGACCACCGGGAACATCAACGCCATCATCCGGCCGACCCGCAGGGTGGCGTCGCTGAGCGAGTCATTGGCCACGCCGAAGCGCTGCGTCTCATACCGTTCCCGGACGAAGGCGCGGACCACGCGGATACCGGTGATCTGTTCCCGCAGTACGCGATTGACGGTGTCCAGACGTTCCTGCATGGCGCGGAACCCGGGGATCATCCGCGCGATGATCAGCGCCATCGTGACACCCAGGATCGGCACCGCGATGAGCAGCACCCACGAGAGGCCCGGCGCCACATAGACACCCATCACGATGCCGCCGATGCACATGATCGGGGCCATCACCAGGATGGCGGTGCTCATCACGATCAGCAGTTGCACCTGCTGGACGTCGTTGGTGGTGCGGGTGATCAGCGACGGTGCGCCGAAGGTGCCGATCTCGCGTGCGGAGAACGTGTTGACGCGGTGCAGCAGGTCGTGGCGGATGTCGCGACCGGCGCCGAGGGCGGCGCGGGCACCGTAGTACTGGGCGATGAGCGTGCAGATGATCTGCGCGAACGCGACGGCCAGCATCACCCCGCCGATGCGCAGGATGTAGTCGGTGTCGCCGCGTGAGACACCGTTGTCGATGATGTCGGCGTTGAGGGTCGGCAGGAACAGCATCGCTGCGGTCGCGATGAGTTGCAGCACGATCACCGCGACGATGTTGACCGGGTACCGCGCCAGGTATGTCCGGATCAGTCGCGTCAGCATGGGCAGGTCACCTCACGACGCTAGCAACAGGCCCACCATCTCGGCGAATGGTTTGCCGGGCACTCGTCAGAGCACTCGTCAGAGGCCGCTCAGAGCAACCCGAGTTCACGCGCCGACTTGGTGAGCTGATCGCGGTGTTCGGGGGCGGCGATGGCGATCAGGGCCGCGGCGCGCTGCCGCAGTGACCGGCCGCGCAACTCCGCGATCCCGTACTCGGTGACCACGTTGTCGATGGTGTTCTTGTGGGTGGTCACCACGCTGCCGGGACTCAACTGCGCCGAGATCCGGCTCTTACCCTTCGACGTGGTGGCCCGGGTGACGAGGAATCCCTGTCCGCCCTCGGAGTACTGCGCGCCGCGGGCGAAGTCCACCTGACCGCCCGACCCCGACCAGTAGCGGCCGCCGATCGTCTCGCTGGCCGCCTGCCCCATCAGATCCACCTCGGTGGTCGCGTTGATGGAGACCACATTGGGTTCGTCGCCGATGAGCCGCGGATCGTTGGTCTGATCCACCGGCAGCAGCGCGATGCCGGGGTTGTGGTCGATCCAGTCGTAGAGCTCCCGGGTGCCGAGACAGAAGGTGGCCACATGCTTGGCCCGGTGGTGTCGCTTGCGGGCTCCGGTGACCGCGCCGGACTGCACCAGACGCATCACGCCGTCGGTCAGCACCTCGGTGTGAATGCCCAGATCGCGGTGGCCCGACAACAGCTCGGCGATCTTCTCGGGCACGTTGCCGATACCGAACTGCATGCACGCGCCGTCCGGGATCCGGTCCACGATGTTCTCGGCGATGGCATGATCGCGCGGGTCGTCGCCGGCCGAATGTGCCTCGAAGAGAGGGCGATCCACCGCCGTCCACCCCACGATCTGGCTGATGTGGATGTGGTTCTCGCCGTAGGTGTGCGGCATCTGCTCGTTGGCCTCGAGGAAGAACGGCATCTCACCGATCAGCGCCGCGCAGTACTCGGCGTTGGTGCCCAACGAGAAGTAGCCGTGCTCGTCGGGCATGCTCGCGCTGGTGATCACCAGCTTGGGGCCGGTGAGCGCGCGCATCAGTGTCGGGGTTTCGGAGAAGTGGCTGGCCACCAGGTCGCAGGTGCCGTTCCAGAACGCCTGCCGGGTGGCCGGCGCCAGAAAGTAGTCGACGTGGCGCAGTCGATCGCCGAACTCGCCGCGGATGTAGGCGCGTTCCTCGATCGCACTCATCCGGTGCACCCGGACCCCGGTGAGTTGCTCGTTCCCCGCCTCGATCGCATCGAGCAGGGCGGTCGGTTCGGCCGCGTAGAGCGGGGCGATGAGGTTGGCGCCCGGCGGGATGTGTTCGAGAACCCGCTCGGGCTCCACCGGCATGGCCACGGCTGAGGTGGGGGACATGCGTCGAGTGTGACTCAGGCGTTCGTGAGTGCGACGGCGGCCTCGCCGGTGTAGGTGAGGTAGGTGAACGACTCCTGGAAGTACAGGTTGACGGTGTCGGCGTCGTGCGAGTCGTATCCGATGGACACGTCCTGGCCGATCGTCAGCTCGAAGTCGCCGCCCCGGGTGGACACCACGAAGGCGCCGGAAATGGCCGGGGCCCAGACGATTTCGCCGTCGATTAGCCGTTTGATGTGCTGGCTGATCGGGTAGCCGTGATTGGAGGTCTCGTTGATCAGGTTGTAGACGTCGGCCGACACCGCGATCGAGTAGGGGCCGTCGATCGACGCGAGCTTCAGTGTGGAGAGTGCCTGGCTGAACGCCTCCGGGTAGTCCCGCACATCCTCGGGCAGTGCGATCGGGGTGGCGGTGGCCGACCGGATGCCGCTGATCCCGGCGGCGTCGTACCCCTCGAAGATGGCGCGGTCCTCGGCGAGGGCGAGCTGCCGGGCCGCCTCGACCACCGGATCCCAATCGGAATCCTCGGCACCGCGGTCGACGTCGTCGATGGCCTCGCGGGTCACCGTGAACGGCGCCTTGAGTTCCACCAGCGGCTGCACGTGGCGCTGGAACGCCAGGATGCCGTCGGCGGGCGAATCGATCTTGGAGCGGTGGCCGCGCGTCACCGACGACGCCTCGAGTCCCAGGGGGCCCTTCACGTCGACGATTCGCCGTCCGGCGATGTTGCGCTTGAACGACCGCGTCGCCTCCTCTTCGATGGCCGCCCACGCCGAATCGGAGATGGGGGCGAGTTCGCGATGCAGGTTGTTCATGGTGACTCTCCTGGTTGTCGGATCGGGATGTGGTGGATGTGCCGGTTCAGCGCAACGTGATTCAGCGCAGGGAGCCGATGCCGAGCGAACCGTCGGCTGGGCGGGAGGCGCTCGGCGGGGTGGGTTCAGGGGTTCCGGCGGTGTCGGCGGGGTGGTCGTCCTCGTCGGCGGTCTCGGCCAGTGGCGCGGCGGGCAGGTCGTCGAGGAAATCGGTTGTCGGAGTGAAGAATTGCGATCCGGTGACCGCGGTGGTGAAGTCCAGCAGGCGGTCGTAGTTGCCCGGCGGATCACCGATGAACATCTTGCGCAGCATCTCCTCGGTCACGTCGGGGCCCGCGGAGTAGGCGATGTAGTAGGTGCCCGCCTCGCCCGCACCCGACACGTCCCCGTACGGCATGTTGTCGCGGACGATGTCGATCTCCTCGCCGTCGGCGTTCTCCACGACGTTGAGCGCGATGTGCGAGTTGCTCGGCTTGACGTCGTCCGACATCTCGATGTTGTCCGACTTGGTGCGGCCGATCGCGTCTTCCTGATCGGCCACCGAAAGCGCATTCCACGCGGCGAAGTCGGTGACATACCGCTGGATGGCCACATAACTGCCGCCGGCGAAACCGGGGTCCTCGTCGCCGACGGTGATCGCGTCGATCGCGGCCTGCCCGACGGGATTCTCTGTGCCGTCGACGAATCCGATGAGATCGCGCAGATCGAAGTACCGGAAGCCGTGCACCTCGTCGACGACTGTCACCGCGTCACCGAGCGCCGTCATCGCCAGCCGGCCCAACTCGTAACACAGGTCCATCTGATCGGCCTTGATGTGCAGCAGCAGGTCCGCGGGTGTCGCCGGTGCGGTGTGCACCTCGCCCTCGTAGACGACGAAGGGGCGCAGTGAGCGTGGCCGCGGGCCGGCGAAGAGTCGGTCCCACGCGTCGGACCCGATCGAGACGATCCCGGCGAGTGCCTGTTCGGGCGCCCGCGACGACACCGAGTTGATCCGCGAGCCGAGTTCGCCGAGGAAATCCCGGACCGTGCTCTCGCCGCCCTCGTTGATCGTCATGACGAGGAACAAGGCTTGTTTGGTCTTGCGGGTCAGGATCGTCTGCGGCACAGGCACGTAATTCAGCCTATCGGAGTGGTACGGGTCGCGTGGTCACTCAGGGCACCCTGTGAAAGTTGAGGCCAGGCAATCCTTTTCGGGGCGTACATCGGTGGTTCATCCCCGGGCCACCGCGCGTCCGGCGGCCCGGCCGGAGAAGATGCAGCCACCGAGGAAGGTTCCCTCCAGTGCGTTGTAGCCGTGCACCCCGCCGCCACCGAAACCGGCGACCTCACCGGCCGCATAGAGGCCCTCGAAGACGGTGCCGTCCGGGCGCATCACCGCCGAATCGAGATTGGTCTCCAGTCCGCCGAGGGTCTTGCGGGTGAGGATGTTCAGGCGCACCGCGATCAGCGGGCCGTGATCCGGGTCGAGCAACTTGTGCGGCTTGGCCACGCGGGCGACCTTGTCACCGAGATATTGACGGGCGTTGGTGATGGCCATCAGCTGTGCGTCCTTGGAGAACTTGTTGTCGACGTCGGCGTCGCGGGCGGAGATGATGCGCTCGATCTTCTGCAGATCGAGATCCGGACCGCGTGTGATCGTGTTCATCTTCGCGACCAGCGCGGCGAGGTTGTCGGCCACCACGAAGTCCTCGCCGTGCTCGACGAACGCCGCCACCGGAGCGGGTGCGCCCCTGGCGAGGCGGCTCTTGGCGGCGAACTTCAGGTCCTTGTTGGTCAGATCCGGATTCTGCTCCGATCCCGAGAGCATGAACTCCTTCTCGATGATCGACTGCGTGAGGATGAACCAGGAGTAGTCGTATCCGGTCGACAGGATGGCCTTCATCGTCGAATTGGTGTCGAAACCGGGGAAGTTGGGCGGCGCCAGGCGATCACCGTTGGCGTCGAGCCACAACGACGAGGGGCCGGGGATGATGCGGATCGCGTGATCGGGCCAGATCGGGTCCCAGTTGATGATGCCCTCGGTGTAATGCCACATGCGATCGCGGTTGACCAGGCTGGCACCGGCCGACTCGCTGATCGCCAGCATCCGGCCGTCGACGTGCGCGGGCACCCCCGAGATCATGAACCGCGGGGCCGGACCGAGCCGCTCGACGGGCCAGTTCTCGCGGATCAGGTCGTGGTTGTGGCCGATGCCGCCGGAGGTGACGATGACGGCGTCGCCGCGCACCTCGAAATCGCCGATCACCTCGCGGCTCGACGCCTTCCCGCGTTCGAGGTCGGTCGGCTCCAGGACGGCCCCGCGCACGCCGACCGCCACGCCGTCGTCGACGACGATCTCGTCGACGCGGTGCCGGAAACGGAATTCGACGAGCCCACGACGTTCGGCCTGGAGCACCGGTTCGGCAAAGATGCGGACGACCTCCGGGCCGGTACCCCAGGTGAGGTGGAAACGCGGTACGGAATTGCCGTGACCGTCGGCAAAGCCACCGCCTCGCTCGGCCCAGCCCACCACCGGTGCCCGCAGTCCGAGGTCGTGTAGGTACTGGCGCTTCTCGGTGGCCGCGAACTCCACGTAGGCGCGCGCCCACTGCCGCGGCCAGTAGTCCTCGTCGTCGCGGTCGAAACCGGCCGATCCCATCCAGTCCTGCAGCGCCAACTCCGCCGAGTCGTGGACACCGAGGCGTCGTTGTTCCGGGGTGTCGACCAGGAACAACCCGCCCAGTGACCAAAACGCCTGGCCACCGAGGTTGTTGCGGTTCTCCTGATCGATGAGGATCACCCGGCGCCCGGCCTGGGTGAGTTCATAGGTGGCGACGAGTCCGGCCAATCCGGCCCCCACGACGACTGCATCGGCCTGCTGCTCGGTCACTGGATCTCCTTTGGAAGGGTCGATCATGACCTTATCGGGGTGCCCGGAACCGGTGTGACCAAGTCGACGCGAAACCGTGATAGCTGCAGGTGACGCCGGTCACCCGGGTGCGGCAGGATCGGAGAAAGCACGCGGAGTTCACTTTCCTGCCTTTGCCGCTGTGTTATCGAGCCGTTACTATCGGCCGCGACGGGGTTCGTCCCGGGCGGCACGCCGCCGTACCCCCGCACCATGCCCATATCAACGCGCCCGCTCGGGTCACGATCGTAAGGAAAATCGAATCTCATGCTGACTCGCGCCCGTAAGCGCCTGGTGGCCGCAATGGTGGCGGTCGCCGCCATCGGCGGTGTCACCACGGTCGCCGCGCCGGCCGCACACGCAGCCAACGGCTGCAGTGTCGAGCGGGTGTACTCCCCGGCCATGCACCGCAGTGTGCCGGTGTGCATCGTCTCTGCCGGCGGTAGCAACAAGCCCACCCTGTACCTGCTCGACGGTCTGCGCGCCCCGAACAACAACAGCGGCTGGCTGATCAACACCAACGTCGCGCGCTGGATGGCCGGCAAGGGCACCAACGTCGCCATCCCGTTCGGCGGCGGCGGCAGCTTCTACACCGACTGGCAGTCCCCGGACCCCAAGCTGGGCGTCAACAAGTGGGAGACCTTCCTCACCCGTGAGCTGCCCGCCTACATGGCCAAGAACCACGGCAGTGACAACCGTCGCAACGGCATCGCCGGTCTGTCGATGTCGGGCACCTCGGCGCTGAACCTCGCGTCGCGGCACCCCGGCTTCTACGACGCGGTCGCGTCCTACTCGGGCTACCCGACCGTCACGATGCCCGGCTTCACCCAGGGCATCCAGGCCTCGGTCGCCGACATGGGCGGCAACCCCAACAACATGTGGGGCGTTTACCCGGCCGGCGAATGGTTCCAGAACGATCCGTTCCTGTCGGCGGGCAACCTGTCCGGCAAGCATGTCTACGTCTCCGCCGGAACCGGCATGGGCAGCAAGTACGACTCGTCCATCACCCCGGGCAGCGCCAACTTCAACCCGGTGCACTTCGCCCAGATGGTGCCGCTCGAGGTCGCCGCGTCGACCAGCAGCCAGATCTACATCGCCCGGCTGCGCACCCTGCCGATCCACCTGACCACCCGGATCACCCCGGACGGCGATCACTGGTGGACCTACTGGGACGACACCTTCAAGCAGTCCTGGGCCACCACGTTCGCTCCCGCGTTCTTCTGATCCGCGGATAGGAACCAGAGAACCCACACAGTTCACGACGAGGGCCGGTGATCATCACGATCACCGGCCCTCGTCGTTGTCTGTGACTGTCGTTGTGTGTGACTGTCGTTGTGTGACTGTCGTGTGGGTTGGTTCCGCTTTCGGCGTGTGCCGGCGGTGGGTACCGGCGTCACCTCGCCAGTGTCTGCGTGCGTTGAGCTCCTCACCGGCTCGATCGGCGGAGGGGGGTCGCCTCGATCGGCGGGTGCCCTATCCTGCCGACCGGTTGCGGGGCGCTACCTCGACTGATCCCCGTCCACCGGCCGGAAGTCCTCGTCACCGTCGATCTTGGGGGCCGGGCCCTCCACGCGCGGAATCCGTTGCGTCGGACTGTCCCACAGGTAGGCATTGGCCTCGTCCTCGTCGGACCATTCGTCCACCGGCTCGGCCGGACTACGGTGCCGCGCCCGCTGTGAGGCGATGACGGCGGTCGGCGCCGCCGCTGCTGCCTCGGCATGCGATCCGCGCGGCCGGTCGACGACCGTGGGTTCCTCGGAGCCGGTGTACTCCGGGGCATCTTCGGTGGTGTCGGGTCGATCGACGATCTCGGTGTCGGAGTCGGTGTTCTCGAGATCATCGTCGAGGTCGTTGTCATCGTCGCCACCATCGCGGCGACGCGCCCGCCGACCACGCAGGAACAGCAACACCGCGGCGAGCAGCAGTACGGCACCGACGACGCCGAGGATCAGCGGCAGCCAGAAACCGCCCAGCCGGATCTCGTCCTTGTAGCCTGCGGCCTTGGTGGCCTGTTCGGAGACCGTCGCGTCGGTGAACTCGAACGTGGTCTTCAGCGCGTCGAGCCGGAACTCGCGGACCGCGGCCGGCGTCGCCTCGTCATCCTGGTAAGGCGAACGGAAGTATTGGTGCTGGTCTTCGCGGCCGTCGACGATCGTGCCGGTCTGCGGCTCCACCCACAGATCCCGGGTCACCGTGGCATACCGGTGCATGGAGACCTGCTGCGTCGGGCGGACCCCGCGTCCGCTGATGCCCCACCATCGGGCGGGCATCGTCAGCATCGTGCCCAGGGCCGCCTCGTTCTGCGGGTTGGGCAGTGAGGACAGATCCTTCTCGGGCACCTGCGTCTGGAAGTGATAGGTCTCGACGCCGTCGATGGTCTCCACCCCGACGAACTTGGCCTCGGTGTCCTGCCTGCTGTTCAGGTCGTAGTACAGGTACGCACGTTTCTTGGTGTTGAACGGGAACTTGTACTGGAAGCCCTGCCGGTTGGTCAGCTGCACCGACACGTCCTTGGGGTCGACGCCTTCCGGTGCCGCCTCGACCTGCACGGAGCTCACGGTTCCGTTGGGTACCGAGGTCTTGCGGTTCACCGAGACCTTGTCGATGCTGGCGGTCAGCAGGCCGTCGTCGCATTCGAGTTCGCCACCGGACGCCGGGGCCGGTGGCACATTCTCGTCGCCGTTCGCGTCACGGGTGCGGTCGATCCGCACGGTCTGGGCGGCCTGAATGGTGGCCTGACGGCGATCCGACGGATCGACAATGACCGACCGGCGTTGCTGGGTGAGATGCGCCTGCAGGGTCCGCGCCCGCGACTCGTTGACCGAACAACGGTCGAAAATCACCGCGGGGAAACGGTCACCGGGGGAGCCGTCCGCGCTCACCGAGGTGGCGTTGGTGGTGATGTCGAGGTCGAGCGGGACAACCTTCAGTTGCGGCACCAACCACAGCGGAACGGCGATCGCCGCCGTGATACAGGCCACGCCGAGGAATGCCAGCACGGCCGGCAACACTCGCTTCATCAATCGACTCCCTGGGTCGGCGCCGTCGAGCGGGATCGGGATTCGCTCGGGTTTCGTGTCACCACCCTAATGGCGCAGGCCGGTGGACCCACCCAGGACGGGTCAGCGAGTGTGCGCGCCCTCGGCGCGCCGGTCCCGTTCGGCCTCTCTCATGATCCCGGCCATGTACCCGTAGATCTCGCGGTCGCTCATCGCCTTCCACCGCGGTGCGAGCAGCTTCATGTACTTCTCCACATACAGCAGTTGCTTGCCGACGAGGACCAGTTCACGTGGTAGCCGCGCGTCGTGGGCCCGGGCGACCGCGGCGAGTTGCCGGCCCAGATCGGTGTAGCTCATCGCCCCCAGATCGGTCCCCGACAGGGGTGCGGCGACCTTCTCGATGTCGACGCCGCCCTGCGCGGTGGACCCGGGATTGCGGACCGCGCCGAGCAGGAAGATCCCACGCCCGGCGGATTCGTAGTCACCGCGGACGATGAGATCGACGACGAGCTGACGCAGGATGCGGCGGGTCCGTGGGGTGAACCGGCCGACGATCCCGAAATCGAGCAGCACCAGATGACCCGCGTCGTCGACGAGCACATTGCCGGCGTGCAGGTCGCCGTGGAACAGCCCGCCGTGGAAGGCCGATTCCAGCAGGGACAGCAGCAGGGTGCGGCACAGCGCGACGCCGTCGTGACCGGCCTCGCGGACTGCTTTCGCGTCGTCGATGCGGATCGCGTAGATGCGCTCCATGGTGAGCACCCGGGCCGTGGTGAACTCGTCGTGGACGTGGGGGACGCGGACCCGATCGCCGAACGGTCCCGGTTTCAGGCACTCGTACCACTCCCGCATGGTGGTGGCCTCGTTGCGGAAGTCCAGCTCGGCGGCGAGCCCGTCGGCGAAGTCCTCGACGACGTGGCGGGCGCTGAGCATGCGCCCGTATTCGGAGAGTTCGGCCAGGCCGGCGAGCCGGTCGAGGATCGCCACGTCGGGGGCGAGTCGGTCGCCGATCCCGGGCCGCTGGATCTTCACCACCACCTCGGTGCCGTCGGCCAGGGTGGCGGTGTGGACCTGCGCGATCGACGCCGACGCGATCGGCACGGGATCGAAGGTGGCGAAGACGTCCTCCGGTGCGCGGCCGAACTCCTCGACGAAGAGGCGGCGGATGTCGTCGGGGTCGGAAGGGGGCACACGGTCCAGGAGTGACTCGAACTCGCCTGCCAGGGTCTCGGTGAAGACGCCGGGGCTCGATGCGATGAGCTGGCCCAGCTTCACATAGGTGGGCCCGAGGTGTTCGAACGTCGTCCGCACCTCGTGTGCGGCGCGGGCGGCGTTGGGTGGCCGCAGGTGCAGTGCATCGACCGCGGTGCCGACGGCGAAGCGGATGACGCCCGCGGTCGCGTGCGCCGCGGTGGAGCCGAACCGGTAGGCCTCGGTCAATGGTGACACCGGTCCAAGGCCGGTGACGTCCGGGCTGTTGATCTGAGAAGTGTTCATATCGGTGGGTGCCGCCGTCGTCATCGGGGATTATCCCGCGTGGGCCGCGGGGCGTGAGCGGTCACCGCGGGCCAGTGTACCGAGAGACCCCGGTCACCTCGGGGACGCGTAGAGTAGTGCGTGGCAGAGGTTTTCGACTGGGAATCGAAAACGCCCCCGGATGGTTGAGTCCGGCAGACGCCCGACGATCGGGCACCCGAGAAAGGCGAGTCCGATGGCCGCTGCACTTGCGCCCGTGCCCGCGCACGCCGACCTGGTGATCGTCGGCGCCGGCATCGCGGGGATCACCGCCGCACTGACCGCGCACGCCGCCGGACTGCGGGTGACGGTGCTGCACAAGGGGCAGGCCTGGAACCCCGATCGCGCCGAACAGGCGACCTCGACCTTCTACGCCCAGGGCGGGATCGCCGTGGTGATGCCCACCAACCCCGACGATTCGGTGGACCTCCACGTTGCCGACACCATCGCCGCGGGGGCGGGCCTGACCGATCCGGCGGCGACCCGGCCCATCGTCGATGCGGGCTGGGCCGCGGTGACCGAACTGATGGCGTGGGGCACCCGATTCGACCGCGACCCGCGTGGCGCCCTGGCCCGCACCCGAGAGGGCGGGCACAGCGTGCGCCGCATCCTGCACGCCGGCGGCGACGCCACCGGGGCCGCGATCCAACGGGCTCTCGGCGCCGCGCTGACCGGCGCGGCACGTGCCGGGACGATCGAGATCGTCGACGATGCCGTCGTCACGCGGGTGCTCACCGACCGCGAGGGACGGGCCACCGGCGTCACCTATCTGCGTCGCGGGGCATCACACGCGGTGGCGGCCCCGACGGTGCTGCTCGCCACCGGCGGTGCCGGCCACCTGTATCCGGCGACGACCAATCCGGCCGGCGCGACCGGCGACGGGATCGCGTTGGCGCTGCGGGCGGGCGCACACGTCGCCGACCTCGAGTTCATCCAGTTTCACCCGACGATGCTCTACACCCCCGGCGAACGTGGCCGTCGAACGCTCATCACCGAGGCCATCCGTGGCGAGGGCGGCCGGCTCGTCGACGTCGACGGCCGGTCGGTCACCGCGGGCGTGCATCCGCAGGGTGACCTCGCGCCGCGTGACGTCGTCGCGAACGCCGCGATCGCCGCGATCGATCGGACCGGACACCCGTGCGTCTACCTCGACATCAGCGGAATCGCCGACGTCGAGCGCCGATTCCCGACGGTGACCGCGGGGGTCGCGGCGGCCGGGTTGTCGGTGCGGTCGGGTCGCATCCCGGTGGTCCCGGGCGCGCATTACCAGTGTGGCGGCGTGGTCACCGACATCCACACCCGCACCGCGGTCCCCGGACTGCTCGCCGCCGGTGAGGTGGCCCGCACCGGGCTGCACGGCGCCAACCGTCTCGCGTCGAACAGCCTGCTCGAGGGCGTCGTGATGGGCATCCGCGCCGCCGGGGTGGCGACGACGGCACGCGGGGAGCGCCGATCGCCGACCGTCGACGCCGCTGCCGCGCCCGACAGCGCCGTCATGAGCGCACCGGTGCTCGATCGCGCCGTGCTGCAGGATGCGATGGGTCGGCATGTGGCGCTCCAACGCGACGCGTCTGGGCTCACCGAGGTCGCCACGCTGCTCGCGGGCGCCCGTCCGGTGCCGCTCGACTCCGTGCGGGCGGCCGAGGACGCCGCGTTGACGATGACCGCGCGGGCCGTGGTCGCCGCTGCCGCCGCCCGCACCGAATCGCGCGGCTGCCACGTGCGGTCGGATCATCCGGAGACCGCGGCCACCGCGCGGTCACGCGTCTTTCGGCTCGTGGGCGATCAGGTGACCGAGCTGAGCCCCGTGGAGATGAGGCCTGGGGAGATGCGCACCGGGGAGGCCGTCCCCCTTTCGGGGTAGCCGCATCGAGGGTCCTTTCGTACACTGACCCGCGGGGTTGTGTGTGACGCTGTCATGGGCGGGAACTCCATCGTTGGACTGCGCGGCACGGCCGGGCGAATGGAGGCTCGATGGACGGCGAAGGTTGCTGGTCGACGGTGGTCAGTTCGACCGCGGAACGGCGCGCGTTGGGACTCCCCGATTCGGCGGGCTGGATGTTGCAGTGCCGCTTGGGGATCGGGCACCGGGGCAACCACGCCACCGATGGTGGTGCGCATCCGCGAGCCGACCGCCGGTACTGGCTGGAGTGGAACGACTTCGATCCGCACGCGCAATCGCTCATCGAACGCAATCCGTGCCCGGTGACCTCCCCGGAGAACGCGCCGTGTCTGTACTTCCACGGCCATCCCGGCCCCCACGGTTTCGTCCGGTCCAACGGGCACGCCCCCACGGCGCTGACGGGGATCGCGGCCGCCGGGGCACAAGGTCCGTTCGGCGGGCATCACCATGCGTCGCCCGGCTTCCCGCCGTCGCCTGCCGAGCCGGTTCACAGCGGTCCGTCCACCGGTGACCTGCCGGTCATGGCCGCCGGGCACAGTGGTGCACACCGGATGCCTGATCACCTGGTGTCCGGCCCGGCCGATGTGTCCGAGCCGATGGTGTCCGGGCCGACGGGTTCGTCGGAGATCGACGGACTGGGTGCCTACCGCGGCGGCCGCCGGTCCACCGACTCCGCCCCACCCGACGGTCTGCCGCCCTATCAGGGACGTCGTCACGGATTCGACGAGGATCCGGTCGTGGTGACGGCCGGTGCGGCATCGCCGATCGGAGCGCCCGACGTCCAGGGCGCGGACATCCCGAGCACCGACATCCCGAGCCCCGACATCCCGAGCACCGACATCCCGAGCACCGGCATCCCGGGCACGGATTCGGCCGGGCCGTCGCTGGACGCCGTCAGTGACGCGTTGAGCGATGTCGCCGCCGCGCTGTCCCGCCTGGCCGACGCGTTGCGTCGGAGCTGACCAACAACCCGGCACCATCCCCGGCTCGACCCCGCCCGATGCGGTGGCGCCCGACACTGTCGCGTCACCTACCCTAGGGGGGTACCGTTCCATGGCCGCCTGAGGTATACCTGTAGGGGGTATAGAACGGAGTTGTCATGGATCACGCCGAACACGGGTACATCGAGCGCAAGGACGATTACCTGCGTCGCCTGCGCCGGATCGAGGGCCAAGCGCGGGGGCTGCAGCGGATGGTCGAGGAAGAGCAGTACTGCATCGACATCCTCACGCAGGTCTCGGCGATGACGAAGGCCCTGCAGGCGGTCAGTCTCGGATTGCTCGAGGAGCACATGAACCACTGTGTGCTGCAGGCCGCCCAAGAGGGCGAGGAGCAGGGCAGGGCCAAGCTCGACGAGGCCGTCCAGGCGATCAGCCGGCTCGTCCGATCCTGACACATCCATCACGTCGACAAAAAAGGAGAGTTCGATGACGAATGAGACTTACACCGTGACCGGTATGACCTGCGGGCACTGCGCGGCATCGGTGCGCGAGGAGATCGAGGAGATCGCCGGTGTCACCGGTGTCGAGGTCGCGGTCGATTCCGGCCGCGTCGAGGTGACCAGCGAGGCGCCGCTCGATCGTGCCGACGTAGAGCGGGCCGTCACCGAGGCCGGCTACCAACTGGTGTGAACGGCTGGGCCGCGAACACGGCCGCGCGCATCACCGCCTTCGCGGTGGCGCTCGCGGTGGTCTTCTCCATCGCCTTCGCGGTGGGACACGCCTGGGCACCCACCGCCGGCGCCGATCACCACACCGACATGCAGCACTGAAGAGAACACGGATCAGCACGGAGGTCACTGATGGCCGCGATCGAACGGGAGCGCGTCGACTTCGACATCTCGGGTATGACGTGTGCGTCGTGTGCCAACCGCATCGAGCGCAAGCTCAACAAGCTCGACGGCGTGCAGGCCAGCGTGAACTTCGCGACCGAACGTGCACACGTCGACCATCCGGCCGAGATCGCGTCCGCCGAGTTGATCGACGTCATCCGGGCGGCGGGTTACGACGCCGCGCCGGTGGTGGATCGCCCGGCCGCGGGTGAGCCGGGAGCGTCGAGGGACTCCCACGACGCCCGTGACGCCGAGTTCGCCGCGCTGCGTTCGCGGGTGATCATCTGTGCGGCGCTGTCGATTCCGGTGGTGGCACTCGCGATGGTGCCGGCCTGGCAGTTCACCTACTGGCAGTGGCTGTCGTTGACGCTGGCCGCGCCGGTCGTCGTCTGGGGTGCGTGGCCCTTTCACCGGGCCGCGTGGCGCAACCTGCGTCACGGCACCACCACGATGGACACGCTGGTGTCGATGGGCACCCTCGCCGCATTTGGATGGTCGCTCTACGCCCTGTTCTTCGGCACCGCGGGCGAGCCGGGGATGACGCACGGCTTCGACCTCATCCCGCAACGCTCCGACGGGGCGTCGAACATCTATCTCGAGGCCGCCGCCGGCGTCACCACTTTCCTGCTCCTCGGGCGATACCTGGAGAACCGCGCCAAGCGCACCGCCGGTGACGCCCTGCGGGCCCTGATGGAGTTGGGGGCGAAGGACGCCGTGGTGCTCCGCGACGGCGTCGAGACGCGGGTTCCGATCGAACAACTCGCCGTCGGCGACGAGTTCGTCGTGCGCCCCGGGGAGAAGATCGCCACCGATGGTGTTGTGGTCGAAGGGGTGTCGGCGGTCGATGCCTCGATGGTGACCGGCGAGTCGGTGCCGGTGGAGGTGGCGCCTGGCGACGAGGTGACCGGCGCCACCCTCAACGCCGGTGGGCGACTGCTGGTGCGTGCCACACGCGTCGGCGCCGACACCGCGCTCGCGCAGATCACCACCATGGTCGCCGACGCACAGGCCGGCAAGGCCGCGGCGCAACGGCTGGCCGATCGTATCTCCGCCTGGTTCGTCCCCGTCGTCATCACCATTGCCGTTGCCGCACTCGGATTCTGGATGGGATCGGCGATCGCCACCGGAACGCCGATCACCTTCGCCGTCACCGCGGCCGTCTCGGTCCTCATCATCGCCTGCCCCTGTGCACTCGGCCTGGCCACGCCGACCGCGCTGATGGTGGGCACCGGCCGCGGCGCTCAACTGGGCATCCTGCTGAAGGGCCCGGAGGTGCTGGAGAACACCCGCCGCGTCGACACCATCGTCCTGGACAAGACCGGCACGGTCACCACCGGGGTGATGCGATTCGACTCGATCGCGGTATCCGACGGCGCCGACGCCGACCACGTCCTGGCGGTCGCCGCGGCCGTGGAGGCCGCATCGGAGCATCCGATCGCCGCGGCCATCGTCGATGCTGCGCAGGGGCTTTCGGTGAACGGCCGACCGGTCGAGAAGGTCGTCGATTTCGCCGCCGTCAAGGGGGCCGGGGTCACCGGCATCGTCGGCGACGAGAAGGTGCGGGTGTGCAGCCCGCGCGAGTTCGGAGCCGGACTGCCGGCGCCGCTGGCCGCGGCCGTCGATTCGGCACACGAGCGGGGCGCGACCGCGGTGATCGTCTCGATCGACGGACGCGGTGAGTCCGGACTCGGCGTGATCGTGGTGGCCGACGAAGTGAAACCGACCTCCGCGCAAGCCATCTCGGAGTTGACGGCGATGGGTCTCACTCCCATCCTGTTGACCGGCGACAATCCGGGGGCGGCCCGACATGCGGCCGAGCAGGTCGGTATCGATGAGGTGCACGCCGAGGTTCGCCCCGAGGAGAAGGTCTCGGTCATCGGAGAGCTTCAGCGGCAAGGACATTCGGTCGCCATGGCCGGTGACGGCATCAACGACGCCGCCGCGCTCGCCCGGGCCGACCTCGGGCTCTCGATGGGCACGGGTACCGACGTGGCGATCGCCGCCGCCGACCTCACCATCGTCGACGGTGATCTGCGCAAGGTCGTCGACGCCATCCGGCTGTCGCGTCGGACCCTGCGCACGATCCACGAAAATCTCTTCTGGGCCTTCGGATACAACGTGGCCGCCATCCCGATCGCCGCGGCCGGGTTGCTGAATCCGATGATCGCCGGCGCGGCGATGGCGTTCTCGTCGGTGTTCGTCGTCGCCAACAGCCTGCGGTTGCGGCGGTTTCGCTCGGCGGTGAGCTGACTCAGCCGCGCGCCGCCGCGTGCCGTCCGGCGCGTCGGCCGAAGTACGACCCCTCGCCGAGCTGCGTACCGCTGGCATAGCCCTTGCTGTCCTGCGCGATGTTCGCCGCACACGCGCCCGCCGCATACAGGCCGGCGATCGGTGCGCCGTCGGCGTCGAGCACCTCACCGTCGACCGACGTCGCCATGCCGCCCATGGTGAACCCGGCGTACATGGCCTTGCCCAGACTCATGTCGAAGACCGCCCACGGTCCCTTGTCCTGTGCGGCAAGGAATTCCGGTGACTTGTGGAAGTCGGGGTCCTCGCCGCGTGCGGCGTGGTTGTTGTAACGCTCGAGGGTGGCGGCGAGCCTCCCGGTCGGGATGCCGAGCGCCGCCTCCATCTCCTCGACGGTCTCGTAGCCGTCGAGCAGTGGTACCAGCGGCATCCGCGGCCGCTTCATGTGTGCCTCGTCGACGATGAGGTAGGCCGTCGAATCCGGTTGTTCCAGAACGAAAGCCGATGTCCGGGAGTGATAGGAGTCCTCGGCGACGAAGCGCTCGCCGTTCTTGTTCACCGCGATACCGGTGAGCAGGATCGACGGCGGGTACACCGGTGCGGTACAGAAGGCCTGATCCATGTGTTTGAGCACCGCACCCGCGGAGACACCCATGCGCAGGCCGAGGCCGTCGTCGTAGGTGTTGCCCAACACGAAGGGCTTCTCGGCCAGCCACGGCACGTTCTCCGCGACCATCTCGGAGTTCATCACGAACCCACCCGCCGCGAGGACGACGTTGCGCGCCCGGATGAACCCTTCTGCACCGTCGAGGCCGCGCCAGCGCACGCCGGCCACCTGCCCGTCGGCGTCGACGACCAACGCCCGAGCCCCGACCTCGTAGCGCACCTCGACGCCGAGTTCGGCGAGACGCTTCACCAGCAACTCCACCACCATCGCCGCGCCGCCGGTGTCACCGGGGACCGGCACCTTGTGCCCGCGCGGAGCGGGCCTGGCGATCGTGTTGAACGGCCACACCTTCTCGTTGCCGGTGTACATCAGCCCCTGGGTCTCGGGCTGGACGACCGCCTTCTCCGGGTAATAGCTGCGTTCGAAGGTGAATCCGAGGTCCTCGAGCCACGTGAAATGGTCGACGCTGTCGACGCAATACGCGTGGATCTTCTCGGGTTCCGGATCCCGGGAGACCGCGGTGATGTAGCGCTCCATCTCCTCGGCCGAGTCCTCATGTCCGGTGGCCTGCTGGACCGCGGTGCCGCCGCCGAGATAGAAGTGCCCACCGGCCAGCGCCGTCGTCCCGCCGGCCTGCGCGGCACGTTCGAGTACGAGGACCCGCGCTCCGTGGGCCGCGGCCTCGGCCGCGGCACATCCGCCGGCGATGCCGAGACCGATCACCACCACGTCGACGTCGTCGCTGAACTCGTCGATCGACCCCACCGCGATTGTCTCGGGGATCGCTGTGTCACCTGCCATGCGCATCAGGTTAACCCACAAACTAGAACACGTTCTAGTGCTTCCATGATTTGCTCTCCGGGCCGGCCCATCGACTGTCCGACCGACCTGACATGCGTCGGGACGCACGCCGCGGCAGGTTTTCGAGGTATCAAGGAGTGTGGCCCGTCCAACCCGCACCGATCTCGATGACGACGCGAATGCGTCGGCACACACCCACCCGGGATTGACTCCGCCGCTGGGTGCGCTCTCCGGCGTCATCGCCGTCGGCGCGGCGCTGGGCGTGGGCGAACTCGTCGCCGCCCTCGTCTCGCCGGACTCCTCCCCGTACTTCGCGGTCGGCTCCTGGGTCGTCGACCACACGCCGCAGGCCGTGCGCGAATGGGCGATCGCCACCTTCGGCACCTCCGACAAACTCGTGTTGTTCGTCGTGATGGGGGCGGTCATCGCGATCATCGCCGCCGGCAGCGGTGCCGCCGAACGTCGACGCCCGCCGATCGGTTCGGTGATCATCATCGTCTTCGCGGTTCTCGGAGCCGTCGCGGCGCTCGGTCGGGCCGGGGCCACCGGGTCGTACATGCTGCCGTCGATCCTGGGTGGCGCAGTCGGCGTGGTGGTGCTCCGCGTGCTGATCGGAATGCTCGACCGTGATTCCGACACAGCGGATTCCGACACAGCGGATTCCGATGCAGCGGAGCCCGATTCCGCTCGGCGCGCGCCGGTGTCACGACGTTTCCTGCTGACCGCCGGGGGCATCGCGGCCGCCGCCGTCGCCGTCGGAGCACTCGGCCGCACCATGCTCGCGGGCGCGTCGCGCACCATCGCCGATCGCAAGGCGATCCTGCTCCCGACACCCGCCGACCCGGCCCCACCGGTACCGCCCGACGCCGACCTCGGGGTGCAGGGGGCCAACCGCTTCGTCACGAACAACGTCGACTTCTACCGCATCGACACCGCGCTGCAGGTGCCCCATCTGACCACGGCGGACTGGCACTTGCGGGTGCACGGGATGGTCGACGAGGAGATCACCCTGTCCTGGGACGAGTTGCTGGCGATGCCGATGACCGAACGGCTGGTCACCCTGACCTGCGTGTCCAACGAGGTGGGCGGCGACCTGATCGGCAATGCGCGGTGGCTCGGCGTCCGGATGACCGACATCCTCGACCGCGTCGGCGTCCAACCGGGCTCGAATATGTTGCTGTCCACCAGTTCCGACGGCTGGACCTGTGGAACCCCGGTGTCGGCGATCACCGACAACCGGGATGCGTTGCTGGCCATCGGCATGAACGGTGAGCCCCTGCCGGTCGAGCACGGTTTCCCGGTGCGACAGGTGATTCCCGGTCTCTACGGCTACGTTTCGGCCACCAAGTGGGTGGTGGACTGGGAGTTCACCACATTCTCGAAGGCGCAGGCGTATTGGACGACGCGCGGATGGTCGGCCACCGGTCCGATCAAGATCGCCTCCCGCATCGACCGCCCGTCCGCGGCGGAGGTGTCGGCCGGTGACGTCGTCATCGCCGGGACGGCGTGGGCGCAGCACGTGGGCATCGCGCAGGTCCAGGTCCGCGTCGACGACGGCCCCTGGCAGGAGGCGACTCTGGCCGCCGACTACAGCGACGACACCTGGCGACTCTGGAAGTACACCTGGTCGGCGACGTCGGGAACCCACCAGATCTCCTGCCGTGCGATCGGCAAGGACGGCAAGGTCCAGACCTCGGAGAACGCCGACCCGATTCCCGACGGCGCCACCGGCCTGGACAGCCGTAGCTACACGGTCACCTGATCGTCGCTTGTTGCTTGCTTGCTTGCTGCGGCGTCGTACACTGTGCCGGTCGGTTTCGGGGCCGTCGGTGTGGTGATCGGCCGGGAGGCGGCCGGTCGGGTTGGCGCAGAGGAGATTTGGTGCGGGGAGATTTGGTGGGGTTCCGACGTATGATGGTCCTGACCGTCGTCGCCGTCACGATGTTCTGGGCACCGGGCGTCGACCCGGGTGTGGCACGGGCGCTCCAGATCGGACCGATCGTCTTTCCCGATGTCAACCCGCCCGCGACCATCGATCAGGCCCGTCCGACGGTGATCGCGACCCCCTCCTGGGCGCCGCCACTGTCGGCCGGCGACGCGGTGGTCCTGATCCCGGGAACCGCCGACTACGACGGAACCGATCAGACCCAACGGACCCTGGGCATCGGACTGTTCGGCGGGGTCGTCGGCACCGGGGACGACGTCCGCGTCGATGAGACCCAGACCCCGGCCATCTCGGTCGTCTCCTATCCGGCGGCCTTCGGGATCGATCCGTGGGGCATCCCGATCTACCTCGCGGGCAGCGACACCTTCACCCACTCGGTGCAGGTCGGCACGGTCAACGGCGTCGCCGCGGCCGAGGCGGTCCACGCGGGTAATCCGGACGCCACCATCGTCATCAACGGTTACTCGCAGAGTGCCCCGATCGCCATGAACGTCGCATATCTGTTGCATCGCAAGAACACCGAGGGTGACGGCGACATCCCCGATGATCAGATCGTCGTCATCGTCGGCGCTGATTCCCGCTTCCCGCACACCGGGGTCGAGAACATCGTGCCCAGCTTCCTGCCCGGGATGTACACCAACGGTGACCGCGATGTGGACGCCACCGGCGACATCAAGGTCTACTCCTACTGCGTGCGTGGCGACGCGACCTGCGGAGTCGGCAACCCATTGGTCAACCCGATCTCTACGTTCTTCTACCTGATTCCGGGGTTCTACGTCCACGCCTTCCTCGAGTACCGCATCAACGAGTACTCGATCGCCCGCGAGTGGGAGGACGGCAACACCCATTACATCGTCTACGACGGCGGCAACCCCTGGGGAATGATGTTGCGGGACCTGGGCATTGCCGTGCCCACCGAATTCGACGATGTTCTCGGCGCGCTCATTCCGGTGCCGATGCCGGGCCAGCAGTCGACCCTCGCGGATCTTCGGCTGCCGTTGCCGGACGACGTCCGGCAACGCCTGTCGGCCTACAACGTCCCGACGCCGCGTGAGCTGCAACAACTCGTCGCCGATCGGCTCGGCATCGACGTTCCCGTCCACGACCCGGACACCTGCGACATCAGCCCGTCGGCCTGCCGGGCGGACTACGCGCCGAATCCGCAAGCAACCGCGGACGCGGTCGGCATCATCGAGAGTGGTCCGCCCACCACATCATCGACCGCCACGGTCGCCACAACCGAAGTGGCGCAGAGCGATTCCGCCGCATCCCGGATCGCCGCCACCGCATCGGATCCGGCCACCGGCGCCATCACCGCACCGACCACCGTCGCCGCACCGACCACCGCTGCCGCGCCGACCACTGCCGCCGCGCCGACCACTGCCGCCGCGCCGACTACTGCCGCCGCACCGACCACCGCCCCGGACGCGGACGACCCGGTTCCGGATTCCGGCACGCAGGTGGCGAGCGCGACCGCGGCCGGTTAGCATCGCACCGCCGGGACACTCCACCCGGAAGGCCCGCGCACCACGTGTCGCGGACGGCATCTCATCGGTAGGGGAGTCCGAGTGCGTCGACTGACCATGACTGCGGTCACCGCCTGCGCGGCCGCCCTGGTTCTGACATCGGCACCCGACACGGGCGCGGCCGCCGCGGCCCCACTCGGAGCCGGGTTGTTTCCGACGTCCTGGTACGAGGCGCCCGTCATCCGGGAGCGGCCGTCCTGGTTGCCCGCCGACCTGAGTCGGGATGCGACGGTCATCCTGGTACCCGGAACCTCCGACTTCACCGAGGTCACCGGCGACGACATCGTCGGCGGGAGCTCCGCGGTCGGTGGCGATCAGTACGAACGCACGGTGAGCATCGGGTTCTACGACCCGAACGATCCGCAGGTCCGCTTCGTCGACTACCCGCAGGCCTTCGGCTTCGTCGTCGGCGATACCACGCTCAACCTGGTCGGCACCGGCACCTACAACGACTCCGTGGATGCGGGCACCGTCGCCGGTCTCGCCGCCGCCGAAGCCGCCTGGGCGGCGCAGGGGAAGACCGGGACGATCATCCTCAACGGTTACTCGCAGAGCGTGCCCGTCGCGATGAACGTCGCCTACCTCCTGCATCAGAAGTCACTCGCCGGCGACCCGGACGCCATCCCCGACGCCGACGTCGTCGTCATCAACGGCGCCGACACCCGATTCCCCAACACCGGCATCGAAAGCGTTTTCCCGAGCATCATCGACGGCGTCTACACCAACGGTCCCCGCGACGAGTCGGCCACCGGGGACATCCGGGTGATCTCCTATTGCGTTCGCGGGGATGCGGTGTGCGGCTTGGGAAATCCGCTCGCGCATCCCTTCGCCACGCTCTTCTACCTGGGGCCGGGCGCCACCATCCACGGCCAGAAGGGCGATCTGGTCAACCAGTACGACGTCATCTCGCAGACCCAGGTCGGTGCCACCACCTATGTCGTCCTCGACGGCGGGAACCCGTGGGGGATCTTCTTGCGCAGCATGGGCATACCGGTGCCGACCGCCTTCGACGACGCCCTCGACGAGCTGGTCCCGGTGCCGATGCCGGGGGAGAGGTCCACCGTCAACGGTGTCGACATCCCCACGCCGCGTGAACTGCAGGTACAGATCGCTGCGAAACTCGGCCTGCCGGTCCCGGTGACCGATCCGGACGCGATGGCCGCCGCAGGGCAGACGTGGAAGGCGCCCCCGCTCACCACCACACCGCGCACCACCACACCGATCACCACCTCGGCGAACACCACCGGCCGGGCCGCAACAACCACCACCACGCCGGTCACAACAACCGACCGTCAGAGTCTGGGTGATGTGCTCTCGGGACTTGCGACCATCGCGGTCGGCTCGACGACGGTGACCGGGTCATCCGCTCCGGCGCCTGCTCCGAGCAGCACCGGTGACGACGCCCCCGCTTCGACATCCGCCACGTCGGCCGTGACCTCCGCCACTCCGGCATCGTGACCTGCGTCATGTGACCAGTACGGCCCGCGTCAAGCAAAAGTGACCAACCCAACGTGGTGATCCTCATCGACTGAGGTCATGTTATGTTCGTCGCACGTTTTTTCCCGATGCGGTGATGTGATCCGTCGCCGCACACGATAAGCATCACCGCGGCACGGCCGATCCGCGAACCGACCGGGCCGAGTCGTCGTCGCCGGTGTGAAACCGACTGATTGGTGCGCCGCCCCGTGCGGCGGCACCGACGAGGCGAAAGACAGCAAAACAATGAGTGTGGGTGTCGTGCGCGAAACGGCCCCGGGAGAGCGTCGGGTGGCGCTTGTCCCGAAGGTGGTCGCGTCACTGGTGGGCAAGAAGGTCCCCGTCATCGTCGAGGAGGGCGCCGGGCTGGGCGCCTTGATTCCCGATGCAGCATACGTCGAAGCCGGCGCGACGATCGGCGATCCGTATTCCGCCGACGTGGTGTTGCGGGTGTCGCCGCCCTCGGATGAGGAGATCGGCAAACTGCGCAGCGGACAGAAGCTGATCGGCTTCCTCGCCCCGCGCAATGCCGACAACAAGATCGGTGCGCTCAAGGACGCCGGGATCGAGGCGTACGCCGTCGAGGCCATCCCGCGTATCTCGCGTGCCCAGGTGATGGACGCGCTGAGCTCGCAGGCCAACGTCTCCGGCTACAAGTCGGTCGTCGTGGCCGCCGACCTGTCGACGCGATTCTTCCCGATGCTGACCACGGCCGCCGGCACGGTGAAGCCGGCGACGGTGCTGGTGCTCGGTGTCGGCGTGGCCGGCCTGCAGGCGCTGGCCACCGCCAAGCGTCTCGGCGGGCGCACCACCGGATACGACGTGCGACCCGAGGTCGCCGAGCAGGTCCGCTCCGTCGGTGCGCAGTGGCTCGACCTCGGCATCGACGCCGCCGGTGAGGGCGGATACGCCCGCGAACTCACCGACGAGGAACGTGCCAAGCAGCAGCAGGCGCTCGAGGACGCGATCAAGGGTTTCGACGTGGTCATCACCACCGCGCTGGTGCCCGGTCGTCCCGCACCGCGTCTGGTGACCGCCGCCGCGGTGGAGGGGATGAAGCCGGGCAGCGTGGTCGTCGACCTCGCCGGCGAGACCGGTGGCAACTGCGAGTTGACCGAGCCGGGTCAGACCGTCGTCAAACACGACGTCACGATCACCTCGCCGCTGAACCTGCCGGCCACCATGCCCGAGCACGCCAGCGAGTTGTATGCCAAGAACCTGTTCGCCCTCATCGATCTGATGCTCGATGAGAACGGCGCGCTCACACCCGATTTCACCGACGAGGTCATCTCCGCGTCGTGTGTCACCAAGGAGGCGGCGGCCTGATGTACACCGAACTTCTGGCGAACATCGCCATTCTGGTCCTGGCCGGCTTCGTCGGCTTCGCGGTCATCTCGAAGGTCCCCAACACCCTGCACACCCCACTCATGTCGGGTACCAACGCGATTCACGGCATCGTCGTGCTCGGCGCGCTGGTGGTGCTGGGCTCGCTGCCCGCCGACGCCAACTGGGGTGTGCGCATCATCGCCTTCGTCGCGTTGGTCTTCGGAACCCTCAACGTGGTCGGCGGCTTCGCCGTGACCGACCGCATGCTGGGAATGTTCAAGGGTAAGAAGGAGTCCGCCAAGTGAGCGCCGCAATTCTCGCCGCCGAGTCCGGACAGGTCTCCGAGGCACTCGGCTACGGCGTCACCGCCCTCTACATCGTCGCCTTCTCGCTGTTCATCTACGGCCTGATGGGACTGACCGGACCCAAGACCGCGGTGCGCGGCAACTGGATCGCCGCGGTCGGCATGGGGATCGCCATCGTCGCGACGCTGATCGGCGTCTACAACAACGCCGGTGACGCGGGCGTCCCGTCGATCAACTGGATTCTCATCGTCGTCGGCCTGGCTGTCGGTGTGGCGCTGGGCATTCCGCCGGCGCTGAAGACCAAGATGACGGCCATGCCGCAGCTGGTCGCACTGTTCAACGGTGTCGGTGGTGGCACCGTCGCGTTGATCGCGTGGGCCGAGTACATCGAGTCCGACGGCTTCACCGCCCTGCACGAGACCCCCGATGTGCATGTCATCGTCGGTTCGCTGTTCGCCGCGATCATCGGTTCGGTGTCGTTCTGGGGTTCGCTCGTCGCCTTCGCGAAGCTGCAGGAACTGCTCAACAAGAATCTCGAGAAGAAACTCGTCGCCGCCGCGAAGGGTTTCCAGTTCGCCAACATCATCCTGGCCATCGCGGCGATCGCGATCGCGATCTACATCGGGGTGTCGGCGGACTCCACCTCGGCGACCCCGTGGTTCTGGATCGTCGCGCTGCTCGTCGTGGCCGGTGTGATGGGGCTGTTCGTGGTGTTCCCGATCGGTGGCGCCGACATGCCGGTGGTCATCTCGCTGCTCAACGCGCTCACCGGATTGTCGGCTGCGGCAGCCGGTCTGGCGCTGAACAACCAGGCGATGATCGTCGCGGGCATGATCGTGGGTGCCTCCGGGTCGATCCTGACCAACCTGATGGCCAAGGCGATGAACAGGTCCATCCCGGCGATCGTGTTCGGCTCGTTCGGTGGCGGCGACGAAGGTGGCGCCGGAGTTGCCGGCGCGGCCGGCGGCACCGTCAAGGCCACCTCGGCCGCCGACGCCGCGATCCAGATGTCCTATGCCAACCAGGTGGTCGTGGTGCCCGGATACGGCCTGGCCGTCGCCCAGGCGCAGCACACGGTCAAGGAGATGGCGTCGCTGCTCGAGGCCAAGGGCGTCGAGGTCAAGTACGCCATCCATCCGGTCGCCGGTCGTATGCCCGGACACATGAATGTGCTTCTCGCCGAAGCGGATGTGCCGTACGACGCGATGAAGGAGATGGACGACATCAACGGCGAGTTCAGCCGCACCGACGTCGCCATCGTCATCGGCGCCAACGACGTCACCAACCCGGCCGCCCGCAACGATCCGGGGTCGCCCATCCACGGCATGCCGATCCTCAACGTCGATCAGGCGCGGTCGGTGATCGTCCTCAAGCGCGGAATGTCCTCCGGCTACGCCGGTATCGAGAATCCGCTGTTCTACCTCGACCAGACGTCGATGCTCTTCGGCGACGCGAAGAAGTCCGTCGAGTCGATCATCGGGGAACTCAAGGCGCTCTGACACGTTCGTCCTGACAGGCGGCAGGGGAAGTGATCTTCCCCTGCCGCCTGTCTGTGTGTGCTGGAGAGCATTGTTATCGAGCCGAAACGTCGCTGAGGTGGTGGGACGCGACGGCCACACCTACTGTTACTGAAGTGACTGGTGTGACTCAGGTGAGACGGCGGTATCGGCGGCTGGCGATCAGTGCCGTCGCCGTCGCATCGCTGGGTGGCGTCGTCGTGGCCACGCAGCCGACCGATGACGGTGGCCTGCGACCGGTCGCGGTCAGCGTCGACCCGTCGTCGCTGTACAACTCCGCGCAACAACGATTCGCCGCGGGAGATGTCGCCGGCGGCCTGACGGAGTTGCGGCAGGTACTCACCCTCTCGCCCGGCGACGGCCAATCCCTGGCGCTGCAGGCCATCTGGGCCGACCAGATCGACGACGCGGACACCGGACGCACCGCCCTGGACCGGCTGACCGTGGTCAACCCGCTGCTGGTGGCGACGGCGCGGCGGGTCATCGCCGGTGTCACCGATGCCGCGGCGATCGTCCCGAGCACCGAACCCACTGCCACGTCCGGGAATCCGGCGATCGTGATCCTCGGTTTCGGGCTCAGTCCGCAAGGGACGATGGCGCCGGAGTTGATCAAACGACTCGCCGCCGGAAAGTTGCAGGCGCAAGCCGATCCGACGGCTCCGATCGTGGTCACCGGCGGCAAGCCGCAGAACGGTGTCACCGAGGCCGCCGCCATGCGTACCTGGTTGGTGGACAACGGGATCGACGCCTCCCGCATCGTGACCGAGGACCGGTCGGTCTCGACGATGTCCAATGCGCAGAACAGTGCCACCATTCTGGCTGCGCGCGGCATCAACTCGGTCGTCCTCGTGACGTCACCGAATCACATCCGTCGTGCCGCAGCGGATTTCGCCGCGGCCGGGCTCGCCGTCGCCGGTGCCGTCACCACCCCGACGGACCTGAAGAAGTATGCGACGCCGCTGAGCAAGGACAAGCAGACCGGTATCCGGGTGGAGGCCACCCGCACCGCCGGGCTGCCGGCATCGCGGCAACCCCTGCTGCCGTCGGATCAACTGCCCGATGTCGGGCCGGGCCTGATCGGCGACATCGGCGGCAAGATCCTTGAACAACTGGGAATCTCGGGTTCGGCCGGGTGAGCTGAGGCCGAGTGAGCTGACTGCGGTGACGCCGGTGTCGTGACGCGGCCCACGTCACCACCGGCCGCGCGGCGATTCTCACCCCGCGGACTTCGGCGCCGAAACCTCGATGTCACGAGAAATCGGTACCTTCGGGCATATGGGATCAACTGGGGGAATCCGACAACAACATTCGCATACGACCATACGAGACGTGGTCCGCTACGACTTACCGGCATCGCTGGTGGTTTTCCTTGTGGCACTGCCACTTTCGATAGGCATCGCCATCGCTTCCGGTGCGCCGGTGATGGGCGGATTGATCGCCGCGGTCATCGGCGGCATCGTCGCGGGACTGATCGGCGGAAGTCCCCTGCAGGTATCGGGTCCGGCGGCCGGACTCACGGTGGTGGTCGCCGAACTCGTCGCCAACTTCGGCTGGAAGGTCACCTGCGCGATCACGGTGTGCGCGGGCATCCTGCAGATCATCTTCGGGCTCAGCAGGATTGCCGGCGCCGCGCTGGCGATCGCGCCGGTCGTCGTGCACGCCATGCTGGCCGGCATCGGCATCACCATTGCGTTGCAACAGATTCACGTACTGTTCGGCGGTTCGTCATCGAGTTCGGCCGTCACCAACCTGACCGAACTACCCGATCGGATCACGCACGCACAGTGGTCGGCGGCCTTCATCGGCTTCCTCGTCATCGCCCTGCTGGTCGGATGGAAGTACCTGCCGGCGCCGATACGGAAGGTGCCCGGGCCGCTCGGCGCGATCGTGATCGCCACCGTCGTCGCCGCTGTCGCAGGCCTGGACATCCAGCGGATCACGTTGGACGGCAACTTCTTCGAATCCATCAGCCTGCCGGAACTGCCCACTGACAACTGGTCGGGGTTCGTGCTCGGAGCACTGACCGTCGCCTTGATCGCCAGCGTCGAATCGTTGCTGTCGGCGGTCGCCGTCGACAAGATGCATGACGGGGTGCGCAGCGACTTCAACCGCGAACTCCTCGGGCAGGGCAGCGCGAACATGCTCTCCGGCGCACTCGGCGGCCTGCCGGTGACCGGGGTGATCGTGCGCAGCACGACCAACGTCAACACCGGTGCCCGAACCCGGTGGTCCGCTGTGCTGCACGGTGTCTGGGTGTTCGTGTTCGCGGTCTTCCTCACCGCATTGGTGGAGCAGATCCCCACCGCAGCGCTCGCCGGCCTGCTCGTCGTCATCGGCATGCAGCTGGTGAAGCTCGCGCACATGAAGACCGCACTGCGCACCGGTGACCTGTGGGTGTACGGCGTCACCGTGGTGTCGGTCGTGTTCCTGAACCTGCTCGAGGGTGTCGCCATCGGGCTCGCACTCGCGGTGGCACTGGTCTTGTGGCGGGTGATCCGTGCCGACATCCACGTCGACGAGATGCCCGACGACACCCATGTCATCCGGATTCGCGGCTCACTGAGTTTCCTGTCGCTGCCGAGGGTCAACAGTGTGCTGCGCCGCATCCCCGACGATGTGCCGGTGACCGTCGAACTCGACACCGACTTCCTCGACCACGCCGCATCGGAGATGCTGGAGGACTGGATTCGGGTGCGTCGCAGTGGGGGTGCGACGGTTCAGATCCTCGAACGCGGACGGGCCCGGCTGGCCGATGCGGCGCAGGCACCACCGAAGCGGCACACCGGTGGCGTGATGGGGCTGACCCCGTGGCGGAGCCGAGCAACGTGGTCCGATTCGCAGGTCGCCGACGTCCCGCCGGCGTTGCGGTCCATCATGGCCGGGGTCACCGAGTATCACCGCGACCACGCCGAGGTGATGCGCGCACACCTGGCCGACGTCGTCGACTACCAACGACCCGATGCCTTCTTCCTGACCTGTGCCGACTCACGGATCATGCCGAACATCATC
Source organism: Gordonia oleivorans (assembly GCF_040044975.1). Lineage (NCBI taxonomy): Bacteria > Bacillati > Actinomycetota > Actinomycetes > Mycobacteriales > Gordoniaceae > Gordonia > Gordonia oleivorans. Next base: position 80,550 of record NZ_JBDZDI010000017.1, on the reverse strand, counting down.
ACCTCGAGTGGCCCCGGCGATCTCTTCACCGTCCGCAACGTCGGCAACCTCGTGCCGTCGTGCGGCTCCGATGAATCCACCGAGGCGGCACTGCAATTCGCGGTCTCCGAGGTCGGTGTGACGTCGGTGGTGGTGTGTGGTCATTCCTCCTGCGGGGCGATGCGAGCCCTCGCGGCGTCGGAGACCGGCAGCAACCCGGACTCCGCGCTGCACCGCTGGTTGGGGCGTGCGTTCCCGAGTCTCGCCGCGCAACGACTCGGGCATCCGGCCGGCCGGGCGGCTGCCGCCCTCGGATTCGACGACGTCGACCAACTCGCGGTGGTCAACGTCGCCAAGCAGGTCGAGACACTGACGAGGCACCCGGTCGTCGGTCGCGCAGCGGCGGAGTCCACCCTGCGAATCGTCGGTCTGTACTACGACATTCGCACCGCACGGGTCTACGAGGTCACCCAGACCGGCATTCACCCCGCCGGAATCGGACACCACGTGAAGCCGATGGCCGACGAAGCCCAACCCGCGTTGGGATAGCCGGCGGATACGGCTCGGCCGGCGGCGGGCAACCCCCGCTGGCCGAGCCACCCCTTCCGTTGGTCGAGCCGCCTCGTGCGAGCTTGCGAGCCCGTGGCGTGTCGAGACCTCGGCAACCCGACGATGAAATCGGGCCACCGACAATCGAACCCACCTCTCGCCGGTCGAGCCCGGTCGAGCCGGTGAGGAGCGCAAGCGACGAGCCGTGTCGAGACCTCGGCAACCCGACAGCGAAACCGGGCCACCACCAACCGAACCCACCTCCCGCCGGTCGAGCCGTGTCGAGACCTCGGCAACCCGACAGCGAAATCGGGCCACCGCCAACTGAACCCACCTCCCGCCGGTCGAGCCGGTGAGGAGCGCAAACGACGAGCCGTGTCGAGACCTCGGCAACTCGACAGCGAAACCATCCCACCGCAAACTGAACCCACCTCCCGCCGGTCGAGCCGGTGAGGAGCGCAAGTGACGAGCCGTGTCGAGACCTCGGCAACCCGACAGCGAAACCATCCCACCGCCAACCGAACCCAAGTCCCGCCGGTCGAGCCGGTCCTCCCTTTCCGTTGGTGGAGCCACCCTCTTTCCGTCGGTCGAGCCGCCTCGTGCGAGCTTGCGAGCCCGTGGCGTGTCCGTCGGGCCGAGCTTGTCGAGGTCGAGACCACCTCTGTGGGCCGAAAGATGGACGCAAGCACCAGCTTCCACTCACCAAAGTGACCTCGATACGACTCGTCGCCAGGGCTCCTCGTCTACTCGGCCAGCGGTGGGCAACCGATTCCGCGCCGATCAGTTCTGTCGGACCCCCTCGCTACACTTGACTCAGTTCAGTTGATCCGACCGAGCAGAGGGGGTGATCATCATGGCCACCAACATAATTGCCGGCAGCAAGGCGCCGGAACTGTCGATGACCGCCGACGACGCCGCCATGATCGATCACCTCCCCACCGAAGCGGCCACCGCACTCGCCCGCTCCCTGCAACGCCAGGAACGACAAGTGATCGCACGGAAAGTGTTGTCCGCGGCGCGGCTCGGTCAGACCGTCTTCCTCGACATGCTGACCTCAGGCCACGAGATCAACTGCCACACCGACGACGGCGCCGACAAAGCCGCCACCAGCAAGATATCGACTGCCCTCGGGGTCTCGGTCGCCAAGGCCAAAGCGTGGATGATGCTGAGTTCGGTGCTGTCGACGCTCCCCGCGGTGACCGCCGCGTTCCTCGACGGTGACCAGTCCCTGGAACGTATCCGTATCATCGCCGACGAGATCGTCGTCCTGTGTGACCAGGATGTGCGCGCGTTCGCAGAACAGCGTGCGCTGGTGATCGCCGAACGTAATCAGGCCGATCCGACCCTGCGGGATCAGGTCGCCGAGATGGTGATCGCGCTGGATCCCGACGGCGCGGCGGACCGTCGAGAAGACGCGGCCGAACGCGACCAGAACGTTCGAGTCCGGCGAGACAATAACGGGCACTGCAACATCTCCGTCTACGCGCCCGGCGAGATGGGCGCGCACTTGGCGGCACGCATCGCGAAGATGATCAACGCCCGCATCTGCACTCGTGACCCGCGTCGCCGCGGTCAGCAGCGGGTCGCGGCATTCGCCGAAATTCAGGGCCTGCCGGGCGCGCATCTGTCGTGTGAGTGCGGACTCGACGACTGCCCGCGCGCGGTTCCGTTGCCGGAGGAACCCGCCGATCTCGATCCTGCCGGCGATCTACCGCATGATGTTGATGCTGATCGTGATGCGCAACTGGACTTCTCCGAGAGCGACACCATTGACAACGCCGATGCAGGCGCCGAGGGCGAGGATGAATCGGCAGACTCGGACGACGACACCGACGCGCAGCTGCTTCTGGATCTGGCCATCGATCCGGTCGGGCAGCGCGAAGCCCGGCTGGCGGGCTTCGGGGTGATCGATGATTCCCATGCCGCTCACCTGATTCGGTTGGGGCTGGTCGAGGTCTTGGAGTTCCCCGGGCTGGAGATCCCGCGCACCGCCGGCATCGTGACCTCGTTGGATCGGGTACCCGCAGCCTGGCGCCGCCCCGACATCCCGTTCCCCGCAACGCCGATTGACCCGAGCGGGCACGGCGGCTACCTCACCCCACCGAAGGGTGCGTTGACGTATCGGATACCGGCGTGGTTGCGGGAGAAGATCATCGAGTTGGATGGCACCTGCCGGTACCCCCATTGCGGTCGGCCGGCCAGTGAATGCCAGATCGATCACGTGGTGAAGTTTGTGCACCGCGATCCGAAGACCGGTGGTTGGACCGTGGAGTTCAACCTGATGCCGTTGTGCATCGCGTGCCATCAGCGAAAACATATGGGGTTGTTGATCCCCACCATGCTCACCGATCGGGCTGTGGTGTGGCGAGACCCGGTCACCGGGGAGACTATCACCACGTATCCGCGGTAAGAGGCCGGCTTCGGCCTGCCTCCGGGTGGTGCTGCGCTGCAACCGCTTTCCAGCTCCATGTTGCGAGGTCTCGAGGCCCGTCGCCCAGGGGCTCCTCGCTCCTCGACCGGCGGATGGGTGGCGTGACCTCGTGTCCGGGGAAACCATCACCACGAATCCGCGGTAAGAGGCTGGCTTCGGCCTGCTGTCGGGTGGTGCTGTGCTGTGATCGGGTTCCAGCGTCGTGTTGCGTGGTCTCGAGGCTCGTCGCCCAGGGGCTCCTCGCTCCTCGACCGGCGGATGGGTGGCGTGACCTCGTGTCCGGGGAAACCATCACCACGAATCCGCGGTAGGCGGCTGGCTTCGGCCTGCTGTCGGGTGGTGCTGTGCTGTGATCGGGTTCCAGCGTCGTGTTGCGTGGTCTCGAGGCTCGTCGCCCAGGGGCTCCTCGCTCCTCGACCGGCGAATGGGCGGCGGCGGCTCGACCGGGGGTGGGCGGCTCGACCGGCGGGATGCGGCGGCTCCGACGGCGCGCCGACAGCTCGGTGGGTTCATTCGGGTGAACGGACGCCGATCGGGCGTCGGTGCGGCCACCCCCTAGGATAGCCCGCATGACCATTCGGGGTGGCTATGACGTGGACCTGCGCTCCCTGATCGATGTGTTGGGGACCAATCTCTACTCGAATCCGGGGGTGTACGTCCGCGAACTGCTGCAGAACGCGATCGATGCGCAGACGGTGGCCGGGACGTCGACCAGCGCCATCGACATCGACGTCGACGGTGACACCTTCACACTGACGGACCGGGGAACCGGGATGTCGCCGGACGTCATCGGTGACCTGCTCGGCACCATCGGTCGCAGCTCCAAACGCGACGAACTCGGCTTCTCCACCGAGGACACCATCGGCCATTTCGGCGTCGGCATGCTCAGTGCGTTCCTCGTCGCCGACGAGGTGACCGTCGATTCGCTGGCGCCCGGTCACCCATCGGTGCGGTGGACGGGCTCGATGACCGGGTCGTTCGAGGTCGATGCCGGACACCGGACCGAACCGGGGACCACGATCACCCTTCGCGTTCGGCGAGGCTCGGAGAAGTGGGTGAGTGCCGATGCCGTGCGGTCCCTCGCCACCGAGTACGCGGGTCTGCACCTCACGCCGATCCGGGTCAACGGTGAGCCACTCACTCTGCCGGCCAACCCCTTTGACCCCGGCACGAACGCCGGTGACCTCGCTGCGCGTCGAATCGCGTTCTGCCAGGAAGAATTCGGGTTCACGCCACTGGAGATGTTCGAGGTGGAGGTCGGGCAGGCCGGGTTACGCGGCGTGGCATTCGTCCGGCCGGGATCATCGGGCGTGTCCCATCGGGCCGGCCATCGATGCTATGTGAAGGGGCTGGCCGTCGGCGACGTGCCCGACCTGCTGCCCGACTGGGCCTACTTCGTCCGACTGGTCGTCGACGGATCCGGGCTCGCATTGACCGCATCCCGTGAAGGCCTGGTCAAGGACGAGCTGTTCAGCGAGGTGCAGGACAGCCTGGCGACCCAGGTCCAGGAGTGGTTGATCGGCCTGGGCACCAACACCTCTGTGCGCGAACGCTTCCTGTCGGTCCACGAGATGGGCATCAAGGCGATCGCCACCGGCACACCGGAACTGCTGCGGTTCGTCGACCACCACTGCCTGTTCGAGACCAACTTCGGCCCGATGGCTCCGTCGGCCTTCCGAGCCAGGTTCACCACGATGCGGTACACGGCGAGCGTCGACGACTTCCGGGTGCTCGGCGACATCCTCGCCCACCGCGGCGTCGGACTCATCAATGCCGGACACGCATTCGAGTCGGGTGTCCTGCGAGAGTTGGTGCGCGCCAACCCGGATCTGTCCTGCGAGGTGATCGGCCAGGAATATCTGCTCGATACGATCGCCACCCCGACACCCGACGTCCGCGACGAGTATGCCCGCCTTCTCGACGCCGCCCGCACCGCCCTCATCCGCTTCGGCTGCCGCGTCGAGCTGGGCTCCTTCGAGCCGGAAACCCTTGCCTCGCTGCTCATCACCGACGACTCGGCGCAACTGGCGAACGATCGCGCGCAGATGCTCGCCGAGGTCGACGGCGAACCCGACGCCTGGCTCTCGGCGTTGTCCTCCCTGGAGGACGACGCGCCCGCCGTCGACACCCGGCCGGCACTGGTGCTCAACACCGGCAACCCACTGATCAAGCGCCTCAACCACATTGCGGACACCACGGTGCAGGGTGCGGTCCTGCGAACCCTGTACGGGCAGGCCGCCATCCGCACCCGACGACCGGTTCGCGGTTCGGTGGCCGCCGAGGTCGACGATGCCCTGACCACCCTCGCCGAACTCGCCACCCGAACGGAGAAGTCATGACCCTCGACGCCGCCGACGATCTGAACCAGTTCCGCAACGACCTCTGGTACGCCCGCTACGGTGACCCCCGGTTCGGATACGAGGACTTCACCCCCTTTCCCTCACTGATCGCCCGCGCCGACGCGATCGGCGATCCGTACTGGAAGTTCTACGCACGCCTGGAGGCGGTTGCCTCGGCGCAGTGGTCGGGCCGGCTGACCGATGTCCTCACCCTGTCCGCCTGGCTACTTCGTGAGATCGACACGAAAGGCCCTGCACTGGAACTGGATTCCGACGACATCGCCACCCTGCACATCCGCCTGACCGGACTCGTCGAGCAGATCGACGAACTGCCGCAGATGAGTGTGGAGCAGATCCATGCGCTCACCGACGACTGGGCTCGGCGCGCCACCGCCGACGGGCACGAGGCGGCGTCGGTGGTGCGTCTGGCGCAGGCGAGAATGGCCATGTACCAAGGAGATCCGGATCGCGCCGTCGAGATGCTGGCCGATGCGCAGTATCTCGCCGCACCGGAGAACACCTGCGAGGCAGGGAGCCGGGCGGAGATCGCCGAACTGTACGCCCGGATGGGTCGTGACGAGATGGCCATCGCCCTCATCGAGGCCGATCTCGTCGACGACGGTGATCGTTGCAACTTCTTTCCCGCCGAGACCTACGCACCGCTCATCCTTCCCTACGCTCGGCAGGGCCGCCGGGACGACGTGATCCGGGCGGCCCGCGCGATCGACGAGGTCTACGGTCGCCTGCCGCATCCACCCGCCACCGTCGCCGACGCGATCGTCGGGTTGCTGCTCGTCGACGAACTCGCCGCGGCACACGAGCTGGCGGTGCGCCGCATCGACGACCTGGTGAATCCGTACAGCCCGATGGAGGAACTGCGCAAGGCGGCAGCGCTCGCGCCCACCTTCGCCTCGGTCGCCGCAGTCGACCCGGATACCACGGTGCCGCAACGACTGTCGCTGTCAGAGCCGCCGCAGATGCGGCCAGTGGCCGAACTCGCCGACGAACTCGCGGGGCGGGCCCGCGCAGTGGCCGCCCGGTTCGACGCCCGCAACCACAGCACCGTCGTCTCCGAGCAGACCGAGGAAGTGCTGGCGATCCGGGCGACGGGACATCCCGCGGCCGATGTCGTCCCGGTCTCCCGGCGCGACGCGCGTGGCCTGTTGTCGGGGATGTTCGCGTTCCGCAACTCCTCCATGCGCCGCGCCGAGGAATGTGCCCGGCGGTTGCGGGACCGTCTCGACGAACTCGATCCCGCCGATGCGGTGCGGGCCGAGAACCACTTTGCCTGGGAGGAGCGCGGGAATCCCGAGACGGCGATCACCGCACTGCGGGCGGCGGCCGATCGTGCTGTCGCGGTGGGCCGACCGCATTGGGCGGTGCAGTCGCGTCTTCTCGCCGATGCGTTGGCCATCGATTCGGGGTCGGCGCCGCGCGACGTCCTCGACGACTTCGGTGGCCCCGATCCGAGTTGGGAACCGCAGCGGCAGGCCAACATCTGGAATGTGGCCGCCATGGTCTACGCGAATCACGGCGATGCCGACCGGGCGATGGACGCCGTCGATCGAGCCCTGAACGCGCTCGGGGACCCGGACGAGGCGAAGGCACTGACCGACGAGGACGACTCGCCGGTGAGCGATGCATGGACGATACGCTCGGGTTTGTTGCGGGCGCGCGCGAATCTGCGCAACGCCGCCGGGCAGGATGCCGGTGCCGACAGCGATGCCGCGGTCGTCGCCGCGCGTCGCGCGCTGGCCACGGCCGTCACGCCGGATCAACGACTCGAAGCCGGCACCGACCTCGTCGAGGTGCTTCGGTCGGCCACGGCCGGACAGGCGCAGACCGACCTCCAGGGTGCGTTGCCGCTGCTCGACGAGGCGTTGGAACACTCGCGCTATGTGCAGCGCGCCGAAGTGCTGATGTACCGGTTTCAGATCCGCACGGCCGTCGGCGATCTCGACGGCGCCATCGACGACGCCGAGCACGCGCGCGCCGTACTCACCGTGGAAGGCCTCGCCCACCCGGCCGACACGGTGGCCGTCGATCTCGCGGGCACCATGCTCGACCGCGGCGACGATCCGCGGTCGGTACTCGACATCGCGCTGCCGGCCACCGAACGGCTGCTCTCACATGATGACCTGGACTCTGCGGACCGCGGGCGTCGTGTCATCGCCACGGCCCAAGCGCGCGCCGGGCTGCACACCGACGCGGTCGCCACGATCTCCGCGGTCATCGATGCGCTGGCCGACGACACCGCCGCCGCGATCCGGGCCTCCATGCTGCGATTCCGTGCCGACGAGAACAACCTCGCCGACCTCGACGACGCGGCGGGAGCCGATTACACCGCCGCGGCAGCGCTTTTCGAGGAGGCCGAGGAACCACTCGACGCCGTCGACGCCCTGCGCGGTGCGGGGGCCGCGGCCTTCTACACCGGTGATCACGCCACCGCCGAAGCGCGATTGGCCCAGGCCGGACACCTGCTGGCCACACTGCCCGAAGACGTCGACACCGTCGCCCTGCGCGTGCGGGTCGACCTGGTGATCGCTGATGTTCGCAAGTTCTCCGACCCCGAGGGTGCGCGCATCCTCCTCGACGGGGCGAAGGACATCGCGCGGGCCAACGACTGGGTTCCGGTCCTGGTCACCGCGGCCCGGATCGGGGCGCGACTCGAACACGAACTGGGCAACACCGCGCAGGCCCTGGCACACCTCGACGATGCCCTCGTGCATGCGCCCGACGATGAGAACCTACTCGGGTTCCGCGAGTACATCGTGGAGTCCCAGAACGGCGAGTAGCGCCGAACGGGTCAGAACATCACCGCACGGAAGTGGGTGATCAGCCGATCGCCGTCGATCATGTGGAACGCGATTCCCGGCGGCTGACCGCGGTTGATGATCTCGGTGCCCTCGAACGGCAGATTCAGCGTGGAGGCCACCCCCGGAGCGATGCACAGTGGGCGCCCGGCGAATTGGGTCACGCAAGCCGAATGGGCGTGACCGCAGACGAATCCGACGATGTTCGGATAGCGGACCACGAGTTCGGCGAGACGTTCCTCGCCGGTCTGACGGATGGTGTCCATGAACGTCATGCCGATCGTCACCGGCGGGTGATGAAACGCCACCAGCACCCGGGTGTCGGCGGGTGCCGCCTCGATCTGGGCCGCCATCCAGACCAGGGTGTCGTCGTCGAGGTAACCGTCATTGCGGCCCGGGATGGAACTGTCGACCGACAACAGCAGCACGTCGTCGATGAGCAGTGACGAGTTGATGGCGGTTGTCGCCCGGTGTCCGACGAGTTCGGCGCTGAAGTTGCCGCGCTCGTCGTGGTTGCCCGCGGTGATGAGCATCGGCAGGGGAGAGTCCAGCACCCGGTAGGCCTCGACGTACTCGCTGGGACTGCCTTCGTCGGCGACGTCGCCGGTCACCAGCAGGGCATCGAGTCCGTCGGTGCGTGCGTTGATGTACCTCAGGGCCGACTCGATACGGGCGCGGTTGAACCGCGTCCCATTGAAGTGAAGGTCGCTGATGTGGGCGACAACGAACACACGAGCTCCTTGGTCCTCGACTCACATGAGGCTAACGGTATGACCTGGTGCGGGCACGCCGAGGGTCGGACGACACCAACGGTGTGATACGGACAACCAGCCAACATTGACAGTGGTGTGGCTCACTGTCAGAGTTGGCCGATGGTCCGACGACGACGCGCGAGCGACACCTTCGCCGGCCGGACCGCGATCGTCACCGGCGGCGGGTCCGGGATCGGCGCGGCCTTCACGACCGCCCTCGCGACCGCCGGCGTCGACGTCGCGTGCACCGACGTCGACCTCGCCGCCGCGCAACGCGTTGCCGAGGCCTGCGCCGCGCTACCCGGCACCGTCGGCGCCGCACACCTCGACGTGACCGACGCGGCGGCGGTCCGCGGGATCGTCGACTCGGTGGTCGAGGGCCACGGTCACCTCGATCTGATGTTCAACAACGCCGGAATCGCCCTCGGTGGCAACACCGAGATGCTGACGCCGCAGCAGTGGGACACCGTCGTCGACGTCAACATCCGCGGGGTCATCCACGGCGTCGCGCCGGCCTATCCGCACATGATCCGGCAGGGATCGGGTCACATCGTCAACACCGCGTCGATGGCCGGGCTGACCGCCGCCGGATTGTTGACCAGCTATGTGATGAGCAAGCATGCGGTGGTGGGGTTGTCGCTGGCGCTGCGCTCGGAGGCGGCCGCACACGGCGTCGGGGTCCTGGCGGTGTGTCCGGCCGCGGTGGAGACACCGATGCTCGACGCCGACGGCGTCGGTGGCTTCGATGGCCGCACGTATTATCTTTCCGGACAAGGGATCTCGACGCCCTATCCGGCAGCGCGGCTCGCCGCGGAGACACTCGATGCCATCGCCCGCAATCGCCCACTGCTGGTGGTGCCCGTCCAGGCGCGGATGGCGTGGCGGTTCTCCCGGCTCGCACCGGGCCTGATGCAGACGATGGCCGCGAGGTTCGTTGCCGGACAACGGAAACGGCAGGGTCTGTAGAGGGTCGGGAAGGTTCGACCACCGCAGTGGCGGGCATGATGGCGACACTTCTGCAGTATTTGTCGCTATCGTGGAAGCATGGCGACACTTGAGCCGGTCACCTACGAGACGCTGCAATGGAATCCTCGGCTCGACGAGGGGTACCGGCGCAGCTCACGCAGGGCCGGCCCCTACTCGGCTGCCGTTGTCCCGGACATCGCCGACCTGGACATCCTCGTGCCCGCCGATGTTCGCGCCGACATGGAGCATGCCGGGCATGAGGTCGCGCGATTCGATGCCGAACTCGGCGGTGAGATCGCGCCATTCGCCGCGGTGTTGTTGCGATCGGAGTCGGCCGCCAGTTCGCGCATCGAGAATCTGACGGCGTCGGCTCGATCGATTGCCGAGGCCGAGTTGCCCGGTGGGCGGGCCAAGGCGAACGCCGAGTCCATCGTGGCGAACACCGCAGCAATGATGGCAGCGGTCGCGTTGTCGGATTCCCTTGATGCCGAAGCGATTCTGTCGATGCACGCCGCGCTGATGCGCAACGAGCCGCGCCATACACCGGGGAGGTGGCGGACCGAGCAGGTCTGGATCGGAGGTGGGAACAGTCCGATGTCGGCGACGTTCGTACCGCCCGACCATTCGCGGGTGCCGGCGGCCATCGACGACCTTCTCGCATTCATCCGGCGCGATGATCCGCCGGTTCTCGCCCACATTGCGGTCGCGCATGCGCACTTCGAGACCATCCATCCCTTCACCGACGGAAACGGCCGGACCGGACGCGCCCTGGTGCAAGCGATGCTGCGTCACAGGGACCTCACTCGTCGGGTCACCGTGCCGGTGTCCGCCGGGCTGCTCGCCGACACCGATGGGTACTTTGCCGCCCTGACCGCATTTCGGCATGGTGACCTCGTGCCGATCGTGCAACGGTTCACCGACGCGAGTGTCCGCGCCGTCGGCAACGGTCGGCAGTTGGTGACGGAGTTACGCGACATCCGCGAGCGCTGGGGTGAGAGCATCACGGCACGCAAGGATGCGGCCGTGTGGCGGGTTGCCGACCTGCTGGTTCGTCGTCCCGTCATCAATGGTGTCGTGCTGCGCGATGAACTCGGTATCTCGACGGACCATCCGCGACGTCACGTGGGACCGCTGCTCGATGCCGGGATCGTCGTCGAGTTCACCGACCGGTCCAGGAATCGCGCGTGGCGCGCGCCGGAGGTCCTCGATGCCCTGGACGCCTTCGCCGAGCGGGCCGGCCGGCGCGGCTGAACCGATCACCCCAGTGTGCGTTCCAGGAGTTTCTCCAGCTCGACGAAGTGATGCTCGGCCGCATCGTGGTTGTACATGGGAGTGTCGGCCATCGTGTATCCGTGCGGCGCACCGGGATACACGGATGTGTGATGGGTGACGCCCACGGACGAGAGTGCATGCTCGAGCTTGGCGATCGCCTCGGGATCCATGGACCGGTCGTGGTCGGCGTGGATCGCGAGGATCTCGGCGGCGACGGTGTCCAGATGCAGATGCGGACTGTCCGGATCGTCGGTGACCAGCCGCCCGGTGTGGAACATGCCGACCGCGGCCACGTCATCGGGCCGGGTCGCCGCGGCCAGCAGGGCCAGGCGCCCGCCCATGCAATAGCCCGTCACCGCAACGGGTCCCGCCGCCACATCCGGAAGTTCTTGCAGCGCACCCAGATACGCCTCGATGTCGCGCGCGGCGAGATCCGGTGTCAGGCCATGCACCCGCGGCATCGCCTCGGCCATGAACGCGGCACGTGCGTCGGCATCCGACAACGGCTCCGACGGGGAGGTCTGCTCGGCGGTGCCGCTGCGGTAGAAGACGTTGGGTACCAACACGACATATCCCCAGGAGGCGATGCGGTCGGCCATCGCCTGGGTCTGCGGGCGCAACCCGATGGCGTCGATGAAGAACAACACGCCCGGCCGGGTGGGCCCGTTCGGCGCGGAATCCGCGTGTGCCACATAGGCTTCGGCGGTGCCGTCGGGCATGGTCAGGGTGATCATCTCGCCGGTGTTCGCGGACATCGTTGTCTCCTTCGAAAGGTGATGTGGCCCGAGGATGTTCACAGGTCACCGGGAAGTTTGTCGCGCCGGATGCCGCGCCAGCTGGGATGGCGGAGGTGGCCGGTGCTGGTCCAGTCCATGAACCGCACCTCGCCGACGATCTTCGGGAGCACCCACACCGCGTTCGCCGCGACCGGACGGTCGATCTTGTCCAGAAATGGTGAGCGGCTGATGGTCAGCGGCTCGAGTTCCTCGGCAAGAGAGGTCAATTGGGCTTCGGTGAACCCGGTGCCGACCCGGCCGACGTACCGGAGGCCGGTCTCCTCGGGCAGGCCGAGCAGCAGCGAACCGATCGTGTGTGAACGGTTGCCGCGTCCCGGTCGCCAACCGCCGATGACGACCTCGATGTCGCTCCAGTTCTTGTGCTTGAGCCACGACGACGATCGCTTGCCCTGCTGATACACCGACGAACGGCGTTTGGCCACAACGCCTTCCATCTGGTGCTCGCGGCTGTACTCGGCGGCCACCGCACCCGGACCCGGCAACAGCGGTGGCACCTCGACGTAGCGCGAATGCCGGAAGGCGGGTGCGAGTTCCTCGAGGAGTTCACGCCGCTGCGACCACGGCTTGCGCAGCAACGACGTCCCGTTCAGATACAGCACGTCGAACAGATACAGCTTGAGGGTGTAGTCCTCATCGGTGGCGTTGCGTCCGGCGAGGAGGGTGAAGTTGGTGCGGCCCGAGGAGTCCAGCGCCACCACCTCGCCGTCGAGTACCGCGTCGATGAGGCCGAGATCATCGGTGATGGAAGCGAGTTCGGGAAAATCCTTGGTCATGTCGAGACCCGAACGGGAGGTCAGGCGGAACTCGCCACCGATCGAGCGGACCAGCAGCCGGTACCCGTCCCACTTGCCCTCGAAGGCCCACTTCTCGTCGTCGAGGCCGTCGATCGGTTCGTCGGTGGCCAGCATCGGTCGCGGATCACGCAGGCTGTCCGGGAGGATCGGGCGCGGTTCGTCGCTCATCAGGTGGGCGAGCCAGTTCTTCTCGCCGGTGCGGATCAGCGCGTAGCGGCCCTGGATGCGATCGCCCTTGAGTCGCACGATGATCTCGTCGGCGCGCCACTTCTCGGTCTCGAAGGTGCCCCGATCCCAGATCTCGACATGCCCGCCGCCGTACTCGCCGGTCGGGATGTCACCGGCGAAATCGGCGTAGTCCAGCGGGTGATCCTCGGTCTGCACGGCGAGCCGATTCTGGTCGGAATCGGTCGGCAGATTCTTCGGCACCGCCCAACTGACCAGCACGCCATCGTGTTCGAGGCGGAAGTCGTAGTGCAGCCGGCGGGCGTGATGCTCCTGGATCACGAAGATCGGTTCCGCCGCGGCGGTGTCGGTCGACTGGGCACGACGCCGGGTGGTGTTCTCGTCACCGAAGGGTTCGGGGGTGGCCGACGAGTCACGCTTGCGCCGGTAATCGCGCAGGTTGATGACCTGGCCGGAACGCGGTGTGCCGCGGCCCGGGTCGCCGCCCGCGTCGGCATCCGCGTCGCCGTCATCGTCGTCATCCGCCTCATCGACGACGGTGGTGTCGGGATCGTCATAGGGGTCGTCGAGTCCGTCGAGGAGGTCGCCGTCCTCCTCGACGCGCTCGAGGACATCGGTGTAGAGCAACTGGGTGATGTCGCGGTCGCCGAGTTCGGCCCAGGTGCGAGGCGTGGCCACCCACGGTTGTTCGCGGCCCCGCAAGGAGTACGGCGACAGTGTGGTCTTGGATGCGCTGTTCTGGCTCCAGTCGATGAAGATCTTGTTGTCGCGCTTGGCCTTCGACATCGACGCGGTGATCGCGTCGGGATGCTCCCATTCCAGCGTCGACGCGACCCGGTGGGCGACCTTGCGCGCCGAATCCGGCGACACCGGCGTGTTGAACCGGCCGTACACGTGAATTCCCTTGCCGCCGCTGGTCACCGGATAGCAGGCGATCCCGACGTCGTCGAGCATCTCACGGACGGCGCCGGCCACCTCGGCGACCTCGCGCAGCGGTACACCGGGTCCGGGGTCGAGATCGAAGACGACCCGATTGGCCTTGCACGCATCCGGGGCGTCGGCGGGTCCGTGCTCGGGAAGCCGCCACTGCGGTGTGTGCAGTTCGAGGGCGGCCATCTGGGCCAGCCACACCAGGGTGGCGGGGGAGTCGGCGATGACGTATTCGATGATCCGGCTGCTGTGTTCGACGCCGTGCCGACTCACCCAGTCGGGCACCCCCTCGGGCACGGTCTTCTCGAAGAAAGGTGTCGAATCCACGCCGTTGGGCCAGCGTTTCCGGGTGATCAGACGTCGTGCGAGATGCGGCAGCATGACGTGCGCGATGCGTGCGTAATAGTCGATGACATCGAACTTGCGGGTCCCGGTCTGCGGGTAGAGGACCTTGGACAGATTGGTCACCGTGATCGTGCGACCGTCCACCTCGAGGCTCTGTCCACCCACCATGAATCAAGCGTGCCACGTCGATCTGTTACGCGCGGCAGGCCGCGGATGCCGTCGGGGGATGGCACAATGGCGACCATGCGCTCGATATGGAAGGGCGATCTGAGCTTTGGCCTGGTGAACGTGCCCGTCAAGGTGTACTCCGCCACGGAGAGTCACGACCGCAAGTCCTATCAGGTCGACTCGTCCGACGGCACCCGCATCCGCTATCGGCGGGTGCGTGAGGGCACCGACACCGAGGTGGAGTTCTCCGACATCGCCAACGCCTACGAGTCGTCGGCGGGGGACACGGTGATTCTCACCAAGGACGACCTGTCGTCGCTGCCGGTGCAGAAGAGCCCGGAGATCTCGATCCTGGAGTTCGTCCCTGTCGATCAGGTCGATCCGATCTACTTCGACAAGCCCTATTACCTCGAGCCGTCCTCGAAATCCCCGAAGGCGTATGTGCTGCTCGCGAAGGCGCTGGCCGAGACCGAGCGCCTGGCGATCGCGTCGTTCACGTTGCGCAACCGGACGCGGATGGCGGCGCTGCGCGTGATCGAGCCCGGTGTGATGACCCTGCAGACGCTGCTGTGGCCCGACGAGGTCCGCACTCCCGACTTCGGTTTCCTCGGCGAGGACATCGAGATCCGGGATCAGGAACTGCAGATGGCGTCGTCGCTGATCGACTCGATGGCCCAGGACTACGACCCGAGCGAGTTCTCCGACACCTACCAGGAGGAGTTGAGCAAGCTCATCGACGCCAAGGCCGGCGGTGAGCAGGCCTTCCCCGAGTCCGACGACGACTCCGAGACCGACGAGGACTCCGAGGTCGCCGACCTTCTCGCGGCGCTGCGGGCGTCGGTGAAGGACCGGTCGGCCGATACCGACGGGGACGAGGCGCCCGCGAAGAAGGCCCCGGCCAAGAAGGCCGCCGCGAAGAAGGCGCCCGCCAAGAAAACCCCGGCGAAGAAGACCGCGGCCAAGAAGGCGCCCGCCAAGAAGGCCTCCCGGCGGGCGAGCTGACCGGCGCGAGGGTGTGCCGCGGTGGTGGTGCCGCGGAGGTTGCGCCGGCCCGGCGCCCGGAAATCGACTGTCCTGATCCGAACGTGTGAGGCAAGCTCGTGAGGTGAGTTCCTCGGTGTCCACCTCGTCGCTGCCCCGGGTGCTGCGCCCGTTCTCCGGTGCCCAGTACCGGCGGCTGGTGTTCGGGTTGATGCTGGCGTTGTTCTCCGACGGCGTGTGGACCGTGACGGTGGTGTGGCAGGTCATCGAGATCGGCGGCGGCCCCGGGCAGGTGTCGTTGGCGTCGGGCCTGGCGGCCACCGGCATGGTGATCTCGACGCTGTTCGGAGGCGTACTCGCCGACCGCGTCTCCCAGCGGTCGATCATCGTCGGCCTCGAGATCGTCAAGATGATCGCGTTCGGCATGGTGGCGATCTGCGCACTCACCGGGGTGCTGACGTTGCCGATCGTGGTGATCGCCGCGATTCTCGGTGGCATCACCACCGGCATGTACTACCCGGCGTACTCGGCGCTGTTGCCGGCGATCGTCGAACCCGCACAGCTGCAGGCGGCCAACGGAATCGAGGGAATCGCGCGGCCGGTGCTGTTTCAGGCGGTGGGCCCGATGGTCGCCGGTGCGGTGATCTCGGTGGCCGCCCCGGCGCAGGCGTCCATCATCGCCGCGATCGCGAGTGTCGGTGCGGCACTGTGCTATCTGCTGATGCGGCCGGTCGCCGTCCGTCGCGACCCGGCCACCCTGCGTGGTCCGGTGGTCCGTTCGGTGCTCACCGACCTGGCCGAGGGATTCGTGTACATGTGGCGCACGCCGTGGCTGTGGGCGACGCTGTTCTTCGCGACCGTGCTGGTGCTGGCCACGATGGGACCGATCGAGGTGCTCATCCCGTTTGCCTTGCGCGAGCGGGTGAATGGTGGGGCCGGCGATCACTCGCTGGTGCTCGCGGCATTCGGTGTCGGGGCCGCTGCGAGTTCGTTCGTGTTCGCGTCGATTCCGATGCCGCGCCGATATCTCACTCTGATGTTCGGCATCTGGAGTCTGTCGTCGGTGCCGCTGGTGCTGATGGGTGTGGCCGAACACACCTGGGTGTTCATCGTCGCCGGATTCCTCACCGGCATCCTGTACGACGGCCCGATGGTGTTGTGGGGCACGCTGTTACAACGTCGGGTGCCGCCGGCGCTGCTGGGCCGGGTGGCCAGCCTCGACTTCTTCGTCTCGGTGGTGCTGATGCCGGTGTCGATGGCGCTGGTCGCTCCGGTCAGTCACGCGATCGGCGTGACCACCACCTTCGTGCTGTGCGGACTCATCCCGGTCCCCGTCGCCGTCGGGTTCTATCTGGCCGCCCGGCTCTGGCGTGACGAGGTGGCTCATCCGCTCACCGACGAGGCGCAGGCGGTTGCGGCGGCGGTGGTGCATGACGAGATGACCGGTGCGGCGTTCGTCGAGCCGAATACCGTCGAGCCCGATGCTGTTGTGTCACAGGAGGATCGGGACGACCCGCCCGCCGCGCCCTGAGTTTCTGCGGCACCCCGGGTCAGTCGTCGGTGAGGTGCTCGGCGGCGGATCGGGTGATCTCCTCGGTCAGTGCCGACAGCAACGGCGAGGCGAGTTTCCAGTACTGCCAGAAGAGCGGGACCTCGACGCGCCGGTCGGTGATGGTCACCAGCCTGCCGTGATCGAGGGCGTCGGCGATCTGGACGCGCGGTGTCAGGCCCCATCCCATCCCGAATTCGATGGCGCGGTGGTACTCGGTGGATGCCGGGATGTAGATCGCGGGCGGATCGCTCGGTATCCGGGTGAGCAGACGCAACGCCTCGCGTTGCAGGTTGTCGCGTCGGTCGTAGTGCACCATCGGGGCCCGCGCCAACGCGGCATCGGTGGGGCCCTGCGGCATCCAGCGGGCGAGGAAATCGGGTGTGGCGACCGGGATGTAGCGCATCGAGCCGAGCGTTTGGGTGTGGCAGCCGCGGATGCGATCGGGGAGTGAGGTGATGGCGCCGAGCACCTCACCGCTGCGCAGGTAGTCGGAGTTGCGGCTCTCGTCGTCGCGGATCACCTCCACCGCACCCGGATTCGAGTGATGAAAACGCGCCAGCGCCGGCAGCAGCCAGGTGGCCAGCGAATCGGCATTGGCCGCGATCGGCAGATGGATCAACTGCGGTGCGGCGGCCGGATCGTCGGGCGGGTGGTCGCCGGAGGTCGAACCGACCAGCTCCAGCTCCGCCTCGGTGCGCAGCAACTCCCACTGTCGGGCCAGCCGGATCACGACCTCGCCGTCGCGGGTGGCCTGCACCGGCTTCGTCCGTCTCAGCAGGACACGTCCGACGCCGTGCTCCATCGCCTTGATGCGCTGACTGACCGCCGACGGTGTGATGTGCAGAGACCGGGCGGCGGCCTCGAAGGTTCCCTCACGCAGCACCGCCGACAGCGTCTCCAGTCCGTCCGGATCCAACTCCACATAAGTGATTCTAATGATTCCTGAAAAAGATTCGCTGTACGTGGGTTCGGTGCGCTCGTAGCGTCGAGGACATGAGCGCATTCTGGATGCCGGCCCTGGCCGGATTACTGACCGGAGCGGGTCTGATCATCGCGATCGGCCCGCAGAACGTCTTCGTGTTGCGGCAGGGGGTGCGCCGGGCCCACGTGGCCCAGGTGGTGGCGGTGTGCGCGGTGTCCGACGTCGTGCTGATCACCGCGGGCGTCGCCGGACTGGGTGCCCTGGTCAGCGCGCATCCGGCGCTGATCACCGTGGCCACACTGCTCGGCGGCGCCTACGTGATCGTGCTCGGACTGATGGCCGCCAAGCGCAGCCTGCGCAGCGGCACCGGGATGGCCACCGATACCGGCGAGGCGGCGACCACGTCGCGCTGGATGGCCATCGGCACCGCCCTGGCGCTCACCTGGCTCAACCCGCACGTCTACCTCGACACCGTGCTGACCATGGGCGCGATCGCCAACGGACATGGAAACGGCAAGTGGGCCTTTGCGATCGGCGCCTGCGTGGCGAGCATCCTGTGGTTCACCATCCTCGGTGGGGGAAGCCGGCGGATGGCTCCCCTGTTCGCGAAACCGCGCGCGTGGCGCATCCTCGACGCCGTCGTCGCCGTCATCATGATCGGTATGGGTGCCGCGTTGATCGCGTCGGTGTGACACGTGGCCTGATGCCCTCATATCTGTCGATCCCGTGGTGTGATCGGTGCACACACCACACCGAGGCAGGAGGTCGACGATGACCGTAGGCGCCGGACGCGAACGTCAGAACGAGATCTACACCGCGGGCATCCACAACCGCCGGCCGGCGGTGCCGACGGACTTCGCCGAACTCGAACGCCGGGCGCGCAAGGTCATGTCGGAACGGGCGTGGGCGTATATCGCGGGCGGTGCCGGCGAGGGTCGGACGATGACCGCCAACCGCAGTGCCCTCGATCGGTGGGCGATCGTGCCGCGGGTGCTGCGTGATGTGTCGCAGCGCAGCCTGGAGGTCGACCTCTTCGGCGCCCGGTTGCCGGCGCCGATCCTGTTCGCGCCGGTGGGTGCGGGTGGGCTCGCGCTGCGGGATGCCGACGTCCACATCGGGCATGCCGCCGCCGAACTCGGTGTGCCCTATATCTTCTCGAACCAGGGCAGCGCCCCGATGGAGACGGTGGCCGCGGAGATGGACCGGGTGCGGCCCGGGGCGCCCCGGTGGTTCCAGTTGTATTGGTCGACCGACGACGACCTCGTCGACTCGCTGCTCGCACGTGCGCAGCGGTGCGGTGCGCAGGCGGTGGCCGTCACTCTCGACACCACGATGCTCGGGTGGCGGCCTCAGGATCTCAATCTCGGTTCGCTGCCCTTCGCCCGGGCCGAGGGGATCGCGCAGTACACCTCCGATCCGCGCTTCGCCGAGATCGTCGCCGACCGCGCGGCCGGGCCGTCGGAGAAACCCGAGATCTCCCTCGGTGCTCTCAAGACCCTGTTCTCCATCGCGCGGAACACGCCGGGATCGTTGCTGCGCAACATCATCGCGCCGGAGCCCCGCGTCGGGGTGCAGACCTTCCTGGACATCTACTCGCGGCCGTCGCTGAGCTGGACCGAGATCGCATCGCTGCGGGAGCGGACGTCGCTGCCGATCGTCCTCAAGGGCGTCCTGCATCCCGACGACGCGCGGATGGCCGTCGACGCCGGCATCGACGGCATCATCGTCTCCAATCACGGAGGTCGTCAGATCGACGGTGAGATCAGTTCCATCGATGCGCTCGCCGACATCGCACCCGCCGTCGACGGGCGGTGCACTGTTCTCGTCGATTCCGGGATCTACACCGGCGCAGACGTTTTCAAGGCACTAGCGCTCGGTGCCGACGCCGTCTGCATCGGACGCCCGCACATGTACGGACTGGCGATCGCCGGTGCCGCCGGAGCGCGGGACGCGGTGGCCAACATCATCGCCGAACTCGACCTCACCCTCGGACTGTCCGGGCACACCAGCGTCGCGGAGCTCGATTCCGGTGTGCTGAAACGACTGTGAGGCCCGCCGGTCGGGTGACCGGGGGGCCTCACAGTGCTGAGGTGGCTTGGGTGATGCTCAGACCAGCGGCCGCTTGGTGCGGATGCGCCATTTGACGTCGGTGAGCAGCAGATTGAACGGGAAGGCGCGCAACCACTTCGGGAAGTGCGCGATCATCGCCCGGGCGATCTTGTTGTGAACGTCGAAGAAACGCTGCTGCCACGGCTTGAACTCGACACCCATCGCCCGGCGGAATCCCTCGTCGAGGAAGCCGATGGCGAAGATCTCCGAATGCCATCCGAACAGCCGCGACATCGTCGAACCGGCGAAGCCCATCCGGGCGATCTGCATCAGGTGTTCGCGGATCACCGGGTCGATCTCGAGCGAGTCGATCATCCCGTTCCAGTAGACGTCGAAGTCCGCACGGGTGGCCGGCCACATCTCGCGGGGCATCTGCAGGGTGGTGCCCATGACGGCACCGGCCTGGTAGGCCTCCTCGGTGATGGCCGCGGGATCGCCGAAGATGCGCTGGACGTCCTCCCACCCCTTGTACAGGCAGGCCGCCACCCACAGCTGCAGATTCGGGTCGAACGCGTTGTATTTGACCGGGCTCTCCGGGGTGGACCGGACCTTGGCGTGCGCCCGGCCGACCGCGCGACGGTAGGCCTTGCGGATCTTCGGGTCGCCACTGGCGGCGACGGCGAGATAGCTCAGCGTGGTCCGGGTGCGCTTGACCGGGTGTTTGAACAGATTTCCGGAATCGACGCGGCTCTCGTAGACGCCGTAACCGACCGCGGGCAGCGCGAGCTGCATGATGACGTTCGCCGGTCCGGCCAGCGTCGCGATGCCCAGCATCTCCATGTTCGAGGCGGGCAGGGCGTCGAGCTCGGCGCGCGACATCCGTGCGACTCGGGGCAGGAATTCGGTGTCGGGCTGTTCGGCCGCCAGGTTGGCGCTCAGCGAATCGTCCGGCGATTCCTGCCGCGCGGCGGCAGAGTTCTGCACTGTCATGTCCCGACCTCCGGTTGTGCGATCGATCCGTCGGCACCCCTCAGGCCGTCGGATTATCTGGAAACGAACGTTTCCTGATGGCCATGATTGAACCTTGCCGATGCCGGAGGTGTCAAGATGGGACGCGTGAATGACCCGTCTGTTGGTGACCGGCCGGCGACCGATCCTCGTGGAACCACCCAGGGCGAGCGGTCCTCGGTCCTGCGGTCCTACGGGGGCGTCGACGGCGACGAGCGGGTCTCTCGTCGGCGGGAGGCCCTGATCGATTCCGCTCTGGGGCTCCTCGACACCGAGGGGGCGGTGACCGTGCGCGGCGTCTGCCGGGCCTCGGGCCTCAATCCGCGGTACTTCTACGAGAGTTTCGAATCCGCCGACGCGCTGGTCGAGGCGACCTTCGACCAGGTGATCGAGGAGATCTCGGATTCGGCGCTGACCGCCTTCGCCGCGGGCATCGGCATCGAGGACAAGGTCTCCGGGGCCGTCGGGGCCATCGTCGACGTGATCGACGACGACCGACGCAAGGGATCGCTGCTGTTCTCGCCGTCGCTGTTGTCGCCGGTGCTCGCGGCCAAACGCAGCGAGTCGAGTTCGCTGTTCGCCATGCTGACCCTGCATGCGGCCAGCGACGCCCTCGACGCCGAGGCGGGGCCGCGGGCCATCGCCGCGGCCCAGTTTCAGGTCGGTGGCCTGGGCCGACTGCTGTCGACGTGGCTCGACGGCGAGATCCCACTGGATCGGGATGAGGTGGTCGAGCTCAGTGTCGGCCTGATGATGTCGCTGGTGCAGGTGGTCACCAGGAGTGTGGCCACTGAGCCCGGTGAGGATATGTTGGACTCATGACTGACGGAGTCGAGGCCGGCGGAGCTGCGCGCACGACGACGTCGTGGCGTGACTTCGGCGAGCCCGAACTGCCGGTTCCGCTGGCCGCGGCGTTGGCGGCATTCGCCGAGCACGGCTATCACGGCACGTCCGTCCGGGAGATCGCCGCGCGCGCCAACCTGTCGGTGCCCGGGCTCTACCATCACTACCCGTCCAAGCAGTCCCTGCTGCAGGGGTTGCTCGAACGCACCATGACCGATCTGCTCGCGCGCTCGGCGCAGGCCATCGTCGAGGCCGGTGACGAACCCGTCGATCAGTTCGACGCGGTGGTCGAATCGCTGTTGCGGTTCCACATGTATCGCCGGGAGCAGGCGTTTGTCGGTTCCACCGAGATCCGCAGCCTCGACGATTCCTACAAGTCGACCTACATCGGGCACCGGGATCGTCAGCAGCGGATGGTCGACGAGATCGTCTTTGCCGGGGTGGCCGCCGGCGACTTCGCGACCGAGTACCCCAAGGACGCCAGTCGCGCGGTGGCGACCATGTGCGTCGGGGTGTCCACCTGGTTCAAACTCGACGGGGAACTCGACGCCGACGAGCTGATCAAGCGCAATCTGAAGATCGCGCGCGACATCGTCGGTTACGGTCGGGGCTGACGCTCTCGTCGACGGTCGTCGACGAGGTACTTGACCGCCGTGGGCCGGGATGGCAGTGTGTCTGCTCGACGGAGCGAACGCTCGGTCGGCGAGCGCGAGTCCAGCGCGGTGGTCGGCCGGGCTCCAGTGAGGAGACCCCATGCCCATCGACCTGAGCTACGGCCCCGACGTCGTCGACCTCGTCGAGAAGACGTCGCAGTTCATCCGCGAGGAGGTGCTGCCGATCGAGGAGAAGTTCGGCGGCGACATCGAGGCGGCCGGTGGTGACGACGTACGCCGGGAGATGAACGCCAAGGCCAAGGAGGCCGGCGTCTTCGCACCGCACGCGCCGGTGGAGTTCGGTGGACTCGGACTCGACATGTCCGACCGCGCACCGGTCTTCGAGTCCGCCGGTTACTCGACCTTCGGCCCGGTGGCCCTGCACATCGGCGCGCCGGACGAGGGCAATGTGCACATGCTCGCCCACATCGCGAGCGAGGAGCAGCGGCATCGGTATCTCGCGCCGCTCGCCACCGGTGACGTGCGGTCGGCGTTCGCGATGACAGAGCCGTCACCCGGTGCCGGCAGTGATCCCAATGCCCTGCGGACCGCGGCCGTCAAGGTCGACGGTGGCTGGAAGATCAACGGCGAGAAGCGATTCATCACCGGCGCCGACGGCGCGGGCTTCTTCATCATCATGGCCCGCACCGCGGGTTCGCCCGGTGATCGGGGCGGCGCGACCATGTTCCTGGCCCCGGCCGATCGCGAGGGCATCGTTGTCGGGCGACACATCCACACCACCGACCGGTCGATGGTGGGTGGGCACTGCGAGGTCACCTTCACCGACGTCTTCGTCCCCGATGACGACGTTCTCGGTGAGGTCGACGAGGGCTACCGGTATGCGCAGGTGCGTCTCGGCCCCGCACGGATGACGCACGTGATGCGGTGGATGGGTTCGGCGGTGCGCTGTCACGACGTCGCCGTCGACTACGTCTCCCGCCGTGAGGGTTTCGGTGGCACCCTCGGTGATCTCGGCATGATCCAGCAGATGGTGGCCGACAACGAGATCGACCTGGCCGCCGCACGTGCCCTGCTGGTGAAGGCGTGCGCCGAACTCGATTTGGGCAAGCATGCGTCCAACGAGACATCGATCGCCAAAACCTTTGCCGCCGAGGCATTCACCCGTATTGCCGATCGCAGCATCCAGATGTGTGGCGGGATGGGCGTCTCCGATGACCTGCCGCTCGCGCGCCTGCAGCGCGAACTGCGCCCGTTCCGGATCTACGACGGTCCCTCCGAGGTGCACCGCTGGGCCATCGCCCGGCGGGCGATCGGCCGCGCCCGCAAGGCCGCTGCCGCCGCCGAGGCGAAGCGATGAGCGCGACGTCGGTGGATCCGCGGCAGGTTCTCGACGCGAATGTTCTCCGGAAGTTCCTGGAGGACAACGGTGTCGATGTCGCCGGCGACCTCAGCATCGATCTGATCAGCGGTGGCAAGTCCAATCTGACGTTCTCGGTGACCGACGGGGTGACGCGGTGGATCGCGCGCCGTCCACCCACCGGGGGACTGACGCCGTCGGCGCACGACATGGCTCGCGAGTGGACGGTGACCCGGGCGTTGGGGCAGACCGACGTGCCGGTGGCGCCCACCGTGGCCTTCGACGCCGACGGCGACGTCCTCGGAGCGCCGTGCACCATCGTGGAGTTCATCGACGGATCGGTGATCCGGACCGCCGATGAACTCGACCAACTCTCCGACGACGACGTCGCCCGCAACCTCGACGGCCTGGTCACGACGCTGGCGCGGCTGCATGCCGTCGACTACGCGGCGGTCGGACTCGGCGAATTCGGCCGTCCCGCAGGCTTTGCCGCGCGACAGGTGAAACTGTGGTCGCGTCAGTGGGGGATCGTCAAGACCCGGGAACTGTCCGACGTCGAGAAGCTGGTGACCCTGCTGTCCGAGCGGGTGCCCGACGATGCGCGGGCCACCATCGTGCACGGCGACTACCGCGTCGACAACACGATCCTCGATCCGAATGATCCGGGAAAGGTTGCCGCCGTGGTGGACTGGGAGATGTCAACCCTCGGCGACCCCATCACCGACGTGGCGCTGATGTGCGTGTACCGGGAGCCGGTGTTCGACGTCGTCCTCGGCTTCGACGCCGCATGGACCTCGCCCCGGTATCCCTCGGCCGACGAGATCGCCCAGCGGTACGTCACCGCGACCGGAAATGACCTGGGCGACTGGGAGTTCTATCTCGGACTCGCCAGCCTCAAGCTCGGCGTCATCGCCGAGGGGATCAGTCACCGCGCCCGCGTCGGCGCGTCCGCCGAGGCCGGCGCCGAGAAGGCCTCGGAGGCCACCGCCGAGTTCATCGCCAACGGGCTGCGCTACCTCGGGTAACCCGAGCACGTTGACAGCGCTCTGAATCTCGTTGACAGCGCTCGGTCTGGCGTTGACAGCGCTCTGAGTTTCTTTGAGGGAAACCATTTTTCGCCGGTCGAGCCCGACGAGGCGCTAGCCGAGGAGGTGTCGAGACCTCCGGTGGTAGCGCTGGTTCCGTCCTGAGGCAATGGCATCGGAACAGGGCGCTGTCAACGAACTCAGGGCGCTGTCAACGAAATCAAGGGCGCTGTCAACGGAATTCAGAGCGCCGTCAACGGAATTCAGAGCGCTGTCAACGCGGAACAGAGCGCCGTCAACGGAATCGGGGTTCTCCTACCGAAAGGTGGCGACCCCGCCGTCGCGGTCGTCGAGGTGCGCGTGTTCGTTGAACGACACCACCGACACCCCGCGTCGACCGACGATCAGCTTGGTCACCGACGCGTTGACCATCGCCCGTGACACCGTCGGCCACTTCTCCGGGGGTACACCCCACAGGTCGGCGATCCACTGGCTGATCACACCCGCCGACGACACCACCAACACCGTCTGACCGCTACCGGCCAGCGCGGCGGCGTCGCGTCCGGCAGCGTCGACGCGGGCGCGGAAGTGCGCGTAGGTCTCCCCGGTGCCATCAGAGGTCGCGTCGGGATGTCCCGTCTGATCGATCCAATGCGCCAGCGACGCGTCGAGGCGTTGCTGATAACCACGGCCGTCGGCGTACTCCGCCGCACTCGCCTCGCCGACGAGGGCAGGCATCTCGTATTCGTTCCAGCGCGGATCGACAGCCGGTGGCGGCGTCGAGTCGAAGGCACTCGTCACGCCGGCGAGGGTGTCGCGTTGCCGGGGGAGGTCACCGCTGACGGCGGCGGTGAACTCTGCGGTCCGCCCGGCCAGCAGGGCCCCGGTCAGTCGGGCCTGCACCTGCCCGGCCTCGGTCAATCCGCCGACCTCACCGGATGCGCTCGTCGATTCCGTGCCCACCACCCCATACGCCTTCGGATCGGCCTGCCCGTGACGCACCAGATAGATGACACCCATGCGGTGAAGCCTATTGGGCCCGCAGCGATGAATTTGAGGCGCCCCTCAGGTCTGTACCCGGTGAGAGGTCGGAAGGAGGTCGTGTGGAACCGATGCTGTTCGTCAACCTGCCGGTCGTCGACGTCGCCCGCGCACGCGCGTTCTTCGGCCGGCTGGGTTTCTCCTTCGATGCTGTGTTCTGTGATCAGAACACAGCATGTATGCGGGTGAATCGGCAGACGATGGTGGTGCTGCACGCGCGGAGCCGCTTCGCAGGCTATGCCGCGACCCCGATCTGCGATCCCGGCCAGGCCCGCGAGACGGTGGTCGCGTTCTCCGCATCGACGCGTCAGGACGTCGACGTCTGCGTCGACGGGGCACTGGCCGGTGGGGCCACCGTACTGCGAGAACCCGAGGATCTCGGATTCATGTACTCACGCAGCTTCTGCGACCTCGACGGGCATGCCTGGGAGGTCGTCTGGATGGACGGATCGCGGATTCCGGCATGCTGAGGCGGTTTCGATGTCCGCCGGCTCTCAGTCCCGCCCCACCTGGTGATACGCGCTGGGCCCGTCGGCGGGCGGGGCGTCATATGGTGCCGGCGGAAGGCCGAACCGGGCGAAGTCCTCGACCATCGTGTCACTGAAGAAGGCGACGACGTGGGCGACCTTCCCGGACACCGGATCGAGTTCGAGGACCTGTAGTTGGAAGGGGCGGTGGATGCCGTCGGGTTCGCGCATGTAGAGACCGAATGCGGGTTGCCCGTTCGCGACCGTCGGCAGCAGGATCTGATCCCCGGCCTTCTCCGCCGGACAGTTGCCGCGGATGAGCGTGCCGATGGCCTCGGCACCCAGATACCACCCGGTGAACGGCGGCATCTCCCAGATCGACGAATCGGTGAAGATGTCGACGATGGCGTCGACGTCGTACCGCTCGAAGGCCGACACGTACTTCGCCAGCAACTCGCGTTGCGCGGCGTCGTCGAGCTGCGCCGGTGAATCCTGTTCGGGGCGGGCATTTTTCAGCTGTTCACGAGCGCGTTGCAGCAGGCTGTTGACGGTTGCGGTGCTCACGCCGATCGTGTCGGCCACCTCGGCGGCCTTCCACTGCAGGACGTCGCGCAGGATCAGCACCGCGCGCTGACGCTCCGGCAGATGCTGCAGAGCGGCGATGAAGGCCAGCCGGATGGACTCACGCGCCCCGACGACATAGGCGGGGTCGGCGTCGTCGCCGGGGGTGATCTCGTTGACGGTGCCCGCGTACGGCTCGAGCCAGGGCACCTCGTGGTCCTGGGCGAGGGTGTCGGTTGGGTCGTAGGCGTCGCCGCCCAGACCGGAGGGCAGTGGCCTGCGCTGCCGGCTCTGCAGGGCCGTCAGGCAGGTGTTGGTGGCGATCTTGTGCAGCCAGGTGCGCACCGACGAGCGGCCGTCGAACTTGTCGTAGGCGCGCCAGGCCCGCAGGAAGGTGTCCTGCGCGAGGTCCTCGGCGTCGTGATGGGAACCCATCATGCGGTAGCAGTGCGCGATGATCTCGCGTCGAAACGGTTCAATGGCCTGCAGGAACTCCGCATCGGAGGTGGCCGAGGGCGTGGGGGTCGCGGTGGTGCCGGACATGTGATCAAGGCTACGTCGTGCCACCGACAGCTTCTACCGACGAGTTTTGCGCGCCGTGCGTGTAACCGGGGTGTAGTACGCCGAACGGGCCTATTGTCGCCGGTGAACGCGTATGTGCGCAGGTCAGACCACCGAAATGTCGTGTGACGAACTCCCGTGAGGGTTGCCTCGTGGCCTCTGCCGTTGCTAGCTTCTCTCTCATGGCTTCGAGTGAGCAGACCCGTATCCCGGAGGTGACCTACATGATCACCGCCCTGGGATGTCGTCTGCCGTTCGCTCGTGTCCTGTGTTGTTGTCGCCGAATGCCCTGAATCGCCCTGTGATGCGTCGGTTGCGAATCCGACGCCCGGCTTGATTCCCCCCTTCAGCGACAACTTCCATCCCACAGCCCCGAGTGCGCGCGTTCCGGTGTGGTCCACGCCGATCAACGTTCGTTGGACGCCGTTCGGTGCCTGTGGCACATTCACGAGGACACAACTCTGATGACCGCAACGATCGATCACCGCACCCGCACCGCAACGGCCCCCATCCGCACCACGAGGCCGCGGCCGGTTCCGGGTCCGGCGCCGGAGCGGGCGCACCGTAAAGGGGGTCGGGCCATTCAGGTAGCGACTCCGCAACTCGAACTCTCCAACAAGCCCGCCGCTCTGGTGCTGCGCACCGCCCGGCTGTCCGGCCCGGTGTTCCGCGACGAGGCCGCCGAACTGACCGGCCTGTCGATCTCGACGGTGAACCGGCAGGTCGGGGCCTTGCTGAAGGCCGGGTTGCTGCGCGAACGCGCCGATCTCGCACCGGCCGGGGCCATCGGACGCCCGCGGCTGCCGTTCGAACTCAATGTCGCGACCTACCTCACCCTCGGTATCCACATCGGTTTCAAGGTCACCTCGATCACCACTCACGATCTGCTGCATCGGGTGGTGGGCGCGATCCAGATCCCCACCCCGGTCGCCGAATCACCAGAGCAGACGCTGTCGGCCATCGGCGACAGCGCCCGACGGTTCCTCGGCCGCTGGACCAACCGCCGCATCCTGTGGGCGGGCGTGGCCATCGGTGGTCGCGTGTCGCCGGGTGGCTTCGTCGACCATCCGCGACTGGGCTGGGATCAGGCACCTGTGGGACGCGTCATCGCCGAGTCGGTGGGTCTGCCGGTGTCGGTGGCCTCACACGTGGAGGCGATGGCGGCGGCCGAACTCGTCGTCAATCCCTCCGAGGCCGACGCCGACCAGCGGTCGAGCTTCCTCTACTTCTACGCCCGCGAAATGGTCGGCATCGCGTTCAGCGTCGACGGTACCGTGCACACCCCGGCCGGCGGTCCGCCGGTGATCGGTCACTTCCCGGCCGCGGGCACGACTCTGCTCGACCCGAACCGCACCGGTCGACTCGAGCCGACGGTGAGCGACACCGGCGTCGTCGAGGCCGCGCAGTCGCTGAACCTTCCCGTCGAGGACATCGAGGGCATCCTCGCGCTGGCACGTGGCGGTGACGCCACCGCCCGCGCCCTGCTCGATGAGCGTGCGCAGGTGCTCGGGCGCACCGTCGCGCTGATCGCCGACATCTTCAATCCCGATCACGTCATCCTCGGCGGCCAGGCCTTCACCGACTATCCGACCACCCTGCCGACCGTCGCCGCGGCGCTCCGGAAGACCTCGGTGATCCCGAATCGGGATGTGCGGGTGTCACATTCGGGTGCGACGGTGCAGCAGCAGGCGGCCGGTGCGGTGGCGCTGGACGCGATCTACAGCGACCCGCTCGCGGCGTTGGCGGCGACGGAGTAGGGCTGGGCTGCACGCGCGTCGTGGATACTGACGCGCATGTTGTCGCATGTCGATTCGAGACCCGTCTACGCCACCAACAATCTGCTCGTCCGCGCGGATACGGTTCTCGACGAGTTCGGCAACGACCGAGCGTATGGCGTCGTCGAAGCGCCGGACGCGATGGTCAACCTCGCGCGTGACCTTCATCAGCGCGTCCTGATGGTCACCGACACAGCCTTCTATCCGTGCGCCGGACCACGGCTGACGGTGCCGATCACCGTCGTCGATCTGGGCAGCGGCGGCACGCCGATGGTGACCGATCGGACGCGTGCCGTCGACAACACCAGCTGGATGACGGCACTCGGACTCACGTCCACGCGGCCGGTGCACACGGTCTACCTGGAAGCTCAGCCGCACCTGACCGAGATGCGTTGCCGGATCTTTCTGGCCGATGAGGTCACCGAGGTCGATCCGCACACCCGTGCACGGTCGTCTCGGGCGTACGTCTGGCTGACCGCCGATGACATTGCCCGCGCACTCGACACCGGCCAACTGCGCGACGCATTGAGCATCGCCGCTCTCGGGCTACTGCATCTGCTGTGACCTGAGCGAATGGGACCTGAGCGAATGGGACCTGAGCGAATGTGAGCTCAGCGCACGGGACGTCACGGCACCTACGGAACGCAGACGGTGGTCGCGTGGGCCTCGGTCTCCGCACGAGACCGGCCCGGCGTCAACACCGTTGCTGTGTCGGCGACCGCGAACACCACCACACCCGAGCCGTCGACCGAGCACCAGCCATCCCGCATGCGTTCGACGGTGTCGACGCCGGCGTCATGCCGAGCCATCTCGAGGGCGCTGCCGTGGTCGAGGTACGGAGACCTGGCAGGCGACCGCACGAAGAACGTCTCCGTCGCGAGGCCCGAGCTGCGCCATGGGCGGCGCTTGACCCGCACCGCAGCCGCTTCGGCATGGTCGATGGTGGTGAATGCCAGGTCCTCGCTCATCGCCTCGACCCCCGGCCAGCGGTGATACCAGGCTCCTCGGCCGGGACCCGGCCGGCATGCCATGTCCACGGTGTCACCGGAGGAATTGCCGCGCTGCAGGTGACACCGGGTGTCGCTGATGCCGATGATGCTCCAGCTCGTGTTCTTCCACTGGCACACGGTGGTGATCTGAACCAGCGAGGACACTTCGTCCTCGGACACCTCCCGTCGCCCGATCGCCTGACCCCTCGGCATGACCGTCGCCGGGTCGACCCCGTCGATCGGGTCGAAACCCTCGGGCATCGGCGAATCGGCCCACGCCACCAGGTACAACCTCCCACGAACCCAGGTCACCGGGACCGGCCGTCCCCGGTGGATGCCGTACAGGCCGCTGGGCGACACGTCGGACACGTACTCGGGCAGCGCCAGCACTTGTGACCTCAGTCCGCGGTGCGCTTGGCGTAGTTGCGCAGTGCGAACGGGGCGAAGACGGCGGTGAGGATCACCGCCCAGATGAGGGTGGCGAGCTCCGGGTGGCGAAGTGGCCAGGCGGCGTCGGCGGGTGCGTCGGGCCCGTTACCCCACAGCACGCGCATGCCCTGAACCATGGCCGACATCGGGTTCCACTCGGCGATCGCACGCAGCCACGGTTGCATGTTCTGCGTCGGCACGAAGGCGTTGGAGACGAAGGTCAGCGGGAACAGCACCGAGAACATGAAACCGTTGACGGCCTCGACGCTGCGCAGCCACGACCCGATGAGGATGCCGAACCAGATCATGCCGAACCCGAACAGCAGCACCAGGGCGAATCCGAGAATGCCCTCACCGACGGATGTGGTGATGCGCCACCCGATGATCAAACCGGTTATCGCCATCACCACAATGCCGATGGACGAGTGGATGAGGCTGGCGACGCTGCGCCCGACGAGCACCGACGACCGTCGGATGGGGAGCGAACGGAAGCGGTCGACGATGCCCTTCTCGAGGTCGGCGGTGATGCCGGTGGCGACGATGAACGCGGTGAATACGATGGTCTGCCCCATGATGCCGGGCAGCAGATACTCCTTGTAGCTGACGCCCGGTACGCCGAGGCTGATCGCCGGGCCGAAGACGTAGGCGAACAGCACCACGAACATGATCGGCTGGATCGTCACGTCCGACAGCATCTCCGGCATGCGTCGAGTGTGGATCAGATTGCGGCGCACCATGATCCATGACTGCTGTGCGAGATTGGTCTGGTGCACGGCCGGTCGGTCGACGGTGGCCGACGGCGCGGTGGATGAGGTGGAGGCGGTGGTGGTCATGCTGCTCCTTCGGTTTCCGACGCGTCGTCGGCGGTGTCTTCGGCACGGTGGCCGGTCAGGGTCAGGAAGACGTCGTCGAGGCTGGGGCGGACCAGGCCGAGGTCGTCGACGGCGATCTGCGACTCGTCGAACCAGCCGGCGATGCGGGTCAGATCCGACAGCCCCGACGCGGCGGTGGTGACGGTGCGTGCGCCGGCGTCGACGAACACCTCGTTGCCGGTGCGGGCCAGCAACTCTCGGGCCTGCGGGAGGGCGTCCTCGTCGGACAGGGTGATGACGACGCTGGCGGCGCCGGCCTGCTCCTTGAGCTGCATCGGCGTGCCGTGCGCGATCACCGAACCGCGGTCGATGACGACGATGTCGTCGGCGAGCTGGTCGGCCTCCTCCAGGTACTGCGTGGTCAACAACAGGGTGGTGCCCGCATCGACCAACTCGCGCAACACATCCCACAGCTCGTTGCGACTGCGGGGATCGAGCCCGGTGGTGGGTTCGTCGAGGAACAGCACCGGGGGTGCGGCCAGCAGTGAGACGGCGAGGTCGAGGCGGCGGCGCATACCGCCGGAATACGACCGCACCTGCTTGTCGCCGGCCTCGGTGAGTGAGAACTGCTCGAGGAGTCGCTCACTGCGCCGCGTCAGGTCACGCCGACCGATGCCGTACAGACCACCGATCATCTTGAGGTTCTCACGGCCGGTGAGGATCTCGTCGACCGTGGCGGCCTGCCCGGTGAGGCCCATGTTGCGCCGCACCGCTTCTGGCGAGTCGACGACGTCGTACCCGGCGATCCGGGCGGTGCCGCTGGTGGGCAGCGACAGCGTCGTCATCATCCGGACGATGGTGGTCTTGCCGGCGCCGTTGGGGCCGAGCAGGCCCAGGACCGTGCCGGTGGGCACCGAGAATGACACCCCGTCGACGGCCGTGAAATCACCGAACGTCTTGACGAGATCGATCGCCTCGATCGCGGGCGAGGCGGAAGGTGTGGGGTGTGCGCTCATGAGTCTCCACGCTAATCGACGGTAGGGGTGGTTTGGCCAGTGAATTTTTCGGTTGTCGTGCAATCCGCAGAGACCGACTCGGGCCGGTGCCCGAACTCATCGGTGACGGCGCGAATCGAGTCATCTAACCGCATCTGCGTGCCGTGGGCGCCACTTATCTCTCAGTTGCGGATAGGGTGAGCTCATGTCCTCCATTCGGGTCCGTGACGCCGCCGCATTGCTCGGGGTCAGTGATGACACCGTGCGTCGATGGATTGCGGCCGGAACGTTACCGACGACCACCGACAAGTCCTCCGCCGACGGTGCGGTGACGACGGTCGACGGGGCACGCCTCGCCGAGCTCGCCGTGGAGCGCGCGCGGGCGGCCGCCGACGACTCGCCGGTGCTGCGATCGGCCCGCAACCGCTTCACCGGACTGGTCACCGATGTCGAGATGGACGGCGTGATGGCCAAGGTCGGCATGCAATGCGGTCCGTTCTCGGTGACCTCGCTGATGAGTGCCGAGGCCGCCCGCGAACTCGGACTCGAGCCCGGGGTGGTGGCGACCGCCGTCGTCAAGGCCACCACGGTCATCGTCGAACGCAACGCGGCCGACCTCTGAGGAGGTGGTCGGCAATCATGACAGGAGAGTGCATGTCCAGGTTCGGAGAAATGCGTCGAGTCATCGGTGTACTGGTCGCGATTGCCGCGGTCACCGTCGCGGCCGCCGGATGCTCGTCGGATGACGACAGCAGTTCGACGACAATCCTGAATGTGTACGCGGCGGCGTCGCTCAAACAGACCTTCACCGCGATCGAGAAGGCCTTTGAGCAGCAGCATCCCGACGTCGACGTGAAGCCGAGCTTCGCCGGGTCGTCGGCCCTGGTCAACCAGATCAATCAGGGGGCCGACGCCGACGTGATCGCCACCGCCGACGAGGCCACCATGACCAAACTCGGCGACAAGGTGAACACTCCGCAGATCTTCGCCCGCAACACCCTGACCATCGTCACCGCCCCCGGTAATCCCAAAGGCGTGGAAAGCTTTGCGAGCCTGACCAATCCGGGCATCAAGACGGTGGTGTGCGCGGTCGAGGTGCCCTGTGGCGCCGCGACCGCCCAGGTGGAACGGGACTCCGGGATCGACATCACCCCGGTCAGCGAGGAGTCATCGGTCACCGCGGTACTGACCAAGGTGACCTCCGGTGAGGCCGACGCGGGTCTGGTGTACGTTACCGACGCCAAGGCCGCGGGCGCCAAGGTGACCGCGGTCGGCGATCCCGCATTCACCAACGTGGTCAACAACTATCCGATCGCCACACTGAAGGCGAGCACCCATCAGCAGTTGGCCGAGGAGTTCGTCCAGTTGGTGCTCGGCGACACCGGGCAGAAGGTCCTCACCGACGCCGGCTTCGCCCCGCCGGTCTGAGTCGGCACCGGTCGTTCGTGCGTCGCGTTCCCGTCTGGATTCACCTTCCGGCACTCCTCGGTGTCGGACTGATCCTCATCGGACCGATCGCGATCATCGTGCGGATGCCATGGGGAATCTTCTGGGAGTCGGTCACCTCGCCGGATTCGCTTGCGGCGCTGCGGCTCGGCGTCGTCACCGCGGTGATCAGCACGATCATCTGTGTCTGCCTCGGGGTGCCGATGGCCATCGTGTTCGCCCGATATGACTCGATGGTGGTGCGCATCGTCCGCGCCCTGGTGTTGCTGCCGTTGGTGTTACCGCCGGTCGTCGGTGGTATCGCGCTGCTCTATGCGCTGGGCCGATACGGACTCGTCGGGCAGTACCTCGACCGGGCCGGGATCACCATCGCCTTCACCACACCCGCCGTCGTCATCGCCCAGACCTTCGTCTCGCTGCCCTTCCTGGTGATCAGTGTGGAGGGCGCATTACGCAGTGCCGGCGACGATTTCGAGAAGGTCGCCGCCACGCTGGGGGCCTCGCCGACGAGAACCCTGTGGCGGGTGACGTTGCCCTTGGTGGTGCCGGCGCTGATCGCCGGCGGTGTGCTCGCCTTCGCCCGTGCCCTCGGCGAGTTCGGGGCCACCATCACCTTCGCGGGCAACCTGCCGGGAACCACGCAGACCGCGCCGTTGAAGATCTACCTCGACTCGATCAACGACCCGCTCGAGGCGCTGCCGCTGGCGCTGGTGTTGATGGTGGTGGCGTTGCTTGTGGTGATCGGGGTTCACCTGCGACGCGGATCGGGGCGATTCGCGTGAGCGAGAAGGATTTCAGCTCAGATGATCCCGATGGTACCGGGCCGGTTCTTCGGGCCCGAGTGCGCTGCGATATCCCGCATCTGACCGCCGACATCGAGGTGGCTCCCGGAACCACGCTCGGTGTCCTCGGACCGAATGGCGCCGGGAAATCGACGTTGCTGTCGGTGCTGGCCGGATTGCGCCGCACCCCCGGCTCCACGGTGTCCTTCGGCGATCGCATCCTGCAGGGCGACGGTGTGTTTGTCGCGCCGCATCGCCGTAACGTGGTGCTGCTGGAGCAGAAGGCCCGGTTGTTCCCGCACCTGTCGGTGTGTCGTAACGTCGAATTCGGTCCGGCGGCACGGGGATTACCGAAACCGGCCGTGCGGGAGCGGGCACGGCGGTGGATGACGGCGGTCGGCGTCGCCGACCTGGCCGACCGCATGCCCGCCGGATTGTCCGGGGGACAGGCACAACGCGTCGCGATCGCGCGGGCACTGGCCACCGAACCCGACGTGCTCCTCCTCGACGAGCCGTTCGCCGCATTGGATGTCGATGTGGCCCAACAGATGCGATCACTCATGCGAGGGCTGCTCGCCGAACGGGCGGGAGCGACGCTGCTGGTCACCCATGATCTCGTCGATGCCGTCGGTCTGGCCGATCGGCTGGCGGTCATCGATCACGGCGCGATCGTGCAATCCGGGCCGACGACGACGGTCCTCGCTCATCCCGAAACACATTTCGCCGCAACCCTGTCCGGCGTCAACCTGGTGACCGGACGGTTCACCGAGCCGGCCACCGTCGTCGGCGCAGAGGGTTTGCGAGTGGTCGGCACCGCGATCGATGACCTCGACGCCGGTTCTCCCGCGGCCGCCGCGTTCTCCCCCCGCGCGGTGGCGCTGTATCCGCACGAACCACACGGGAGTCCGCGCAACACCTGGCGCGCGGAGATCGACGAGGTCGCACCGCGCGGTGATCGGGCGGTGGTCCGTGCACGGTGCGACGGGCACGTCATCGCCGCGGAGGTCACCTGGGAGTCGGTTGCCGAACTGGGCCTCGGGCCCGGCGCGCCGGTGTACCTGACGGTGAAGGCGACCGAGGTGCGGGTCTACGGCGCGGTGGGTGCGTCACCGGCGACCGGGCCGGGCTTCGCGGAACCGTCCGGTGAGTAATACTTGTTGGCCTCCAACACATATGCCTTGAGGCGACGGTATCCGCGGACCGACAGCGACGACATCGATTTCAGATAGAACGGCTCGGCGTCGACGAGGTGCCCGGCGAGTGCCTCGTCGACCAGCACGGTACCGGGGCGGGCCGAACCGCACAGCCGCGCAGCGATGTTCACCGGCTCGCCGAACAGATCGCCGAGACGGGTCAGGACGGCCCCCTTGGCCAACCCGACCCGCAACGGGGGAATGGGGTCGTGGTCGCTGAGCTTCTGGATCTCCAGCGCGGCGTCGGCGGCGTCGACGCCGCCGGAGAAGCTGAACATCACCGCGTCCCCGAGGGTCTTGATGACGTGACCGTCACGATCGGTGACGATGTCGAACACTCGGGACTCGAAGGTCTCGAGGAGCTTCTCGAGCTCACTCATCCCGATGCGGCGGGACAGGCTGGTGTAGCCGACGATGTCGACGAAGCCGACGACGAGGTCGAGTTCCTCGTCGGACTCGCGTGCGATGTCGGCCTCGAGCGCGAGCTTCAGATGGCGTCGCCAGATGAGGCGCTGGATCGCGTCCATCGCCGTGATCATCTGCTCCTGCGACCACGGGACATCGGGGTTGCGGTCGAGCTCGAGGAGTTGATCGGCCTGCCAATCGGTCAGGCGTGCCATCGTCTGGCCGATCGCCCGCGCGGTGGCGATCTGGGCGCCCTCGGGCAGGGTCTCCTCGGAGCTCGCGAACAGCCGTAGCGCCGCGGCCTCGTTCTCGGTGAAGATCTTGTCGTCGGTGTGACGATGAGCGAAACCGAAAGCGTTCCACAGTTTTTGTGCGTACTCGGGGGAGACGCCGAGGTAGTCGATCAGCTCGTCGCGGGAGTAGCGGGGCTCGTCGTCCGCGGTACTCATCGTGGGCGGTCTCCCGTCGTCGTGGTCGCGGGTGAGTTTAGCAAGCCCACGGGGACGGCATGCGGGACTCGCGCCGAGCCTCAGATCCCCAACACGCCCTTCGTCAGATACGCCATCCGGCCCGGGAATTCGGGCCGCGACGTCCCGCGACGCACACGGACCGCGTCGTTGACGATCGACAGCGCGGCATGCACGGCGACCGTGGCCTGTTCGCGGGGGATGTCGGGATGGGTTTGGGTCATCAGTTCCACCCAGCGCGCGACGTAGCGGCGTTGCACATCGAGGAGGTCGTTGGCGCTCGACTGGCCGGCGAGGACGGCGGAGTTGTTGAACGCGACCGACAGATCCGGGCTGGAGGTGATCACGCCGACGTACGAATCCACCAGCAGTGCAAGAATTTTCGCCGGATCGGAGGTGGTGCCGTAGGCCGCCATCGCACCGGCCTCCAGCCGGGTGGCGCTGCGCTGACCGATGCCGAGCAGGATGGCGAGTTTGGAGCTGAAATGCCGGTACACGCTCGGGCCGGTGATCCCCACGGCCGCGCCGATGTCGTCGACGCCGACTCCGGTGTACCCCCGCCGGGCGAACAGATCGGCCGCGGCGTCGAGGATCTCGTCGCGTCGGGTGCGCTCGCCGATGCCCATCGAGGGTGGCGCTGCCAGCGGTGGTGCGGTGTCCGGGCGCAGGGTGATCAGTTGGTGCACAAGGGATTCGATGCTCGCCAGGGCGCGGGCGGTGGACAGCCGGGTGCTGTGCACACCGAGGCTGCCCACGATCGACAGCGTCGCCCAGCAGACCTCGACGGCGTCGCGTTCGGGTATCGCGGTGGTGGTGGCGAGGACACCGGCCCATCGGTGCACCACGCCGCGGATGCGCAGCACCACCTCACGGTTCTCGTCGTCGCGCAGATGCTGGCTTGCCGAACGCCACAGCGACGTCGAGGCGGGATTGCGGACGCCGAGGGCGCAGACCGTCGAGATCAGATCGTCGAGGGTGGCAGTGTCGTCGGCCAGGACGCGGTCGGTGCAGGATTCGAGTTCGTCGACGCCGCCCATCACCGCGGCCGCGAGCAACGCGTGTTTGTCGGCGAAGTGCCGGTACACGCTCGGGGCGGTCACCCCGGCCGCGCGCGCGATGTCGGCCAGCGAGACCTGGGCGTAGCCGCGCTCGGCGAACAGCGTCGCCGCGTGGTCGACCAGCTGCTGCTTACGGTCGGCCGGGCGGGCGCGTCGGGGTGATCTGGAGGGTGACATGGTGAATCGACCATAGCGCACGTTCCCCGGATCAGATCAAGTCTTGACCTCGGGGTATGGTCAAACAAGTTATTCCGCGTTAGCCTGTCTGGGTAACCGTCTGATGGTTCATGTGAAAGGAACACACTCGTGGCCGATCAAGCATTCATCTACGAGGCGCTGCGTACGCCCCGTGGCAAGCAGCGCGGTGGAGCGCTGCACAGCGTCAAGCCGGTCGACTTGGCCAGCGGCATCATCAACGAGGTCCTGGCCCGTCACGGCAGCCTCGATCCCGCCGACGTCAACGACGTGATCCTCGGCGTCGTGTCCCCGGTCGGCGAGCAGGGTGGCGTCATCGCCCGTACCGCCGCGCTCAACAGCGGGCTGCCCGAGACCGTCCCGGGAACTCAGATCGATCGCTTCTGCGCCTCGGGTCTGGAGGCCACCAACCTGGCCGCCGCCAAGGTCGCCTCGGGCTTCGACGACCTGGTGATGGCCGGCGGTGTCGAGTCGATGTCGCGCGTGCCGATGGGCAGCGACGGCGGCGCCCTGTTCATGGACCCGGCCACCGCCTACGACAACTACATCACCCCGCAGGGCATCGGTGCCGACACCATCGCCACCATCGAGGGATTCTCCCGTGAGGACGTCGACGCCTTCGCCGTGGAGTCGCAGAATCGTGCCGAGAAGGCATGGACCAGTGGGTTCTTCGCCAAGTCGGTCGTTCCGGTACGTGACATCAACGGTGTCATCGTGCTCGACCACGACGAGCACCGCCGCCCGGGCACCACTGTCGAGTCACTCGGCAAGCTCAAGCCTGCCTTCGCCGCTCTCGCCGAGATGGCCGGGTTCGACGACGTCATCATGCAGCGTTACCCCGACCTGGAGAAGATCAACCACGTCCACACCGGCGGCAACAGCTCCGGCATCGTCGACGGCGCCGCGATCGTGCTGGTCGGCAGCGAGGCCGCGGGTAAGCGCAACGGTCTGACCCCGCGCGGCCGTATCGTCTCCTTCGCCGAGGTCGGCTCGGAGCCGTCGATCATGCTCACCGGCCCCACCCCGGCGACCGAGCTGGCTCTGAAGAAGGCCGGCCTGACCGTGGACGACATCGACGTCTTCGAGCTGAACGAGGCGTTCGCGTCGGTCGTGATGAAGTGGATGAAGGACCTCAAGATCCCGCACGAGAAGGTCAACGTCAACGGCGGCGCGATCGCCATGGGCCACCCGCTCGGCGCGACCGGCGCGATGATCCTGGGTACCTGCCTCGACGAGCTCGAGCGCACCGGCGGCCGTTACGGCCTGGTCACCCTGTGCATCGGTGGCGGTATGGGTGTCGCGACCATCATCGAGCGTCTCTGACCTTCCGAGCAGAAAGAAATTTCGAAACACCATGAGTGACAACATGATTTCCTGGGAGAAGGACGCCGACGGCGTTGTCCTGCTCACCATGGACGACAAGAGCCAGGGCGCCAACACCATGAACCAGACGTTCATGGACTCCATCGCCGAGACCGTCGATCGCCTTGAGGCCGAGAAGGACGACATCACCGGTGTCGTGCTCACCTCGGCGAAGAAGACCTTCTTCGCCGGCGGCGACCTGAAGGACATGACCTCCGAGCGCACGCAGAGCAAGGAGGAGATCGCCACCGCGATCACCGAACGCACCAACGGCATGAAGAAGGTGCTGCGCCGGCTGGAGACCCTCGGCAAGCCGGTGGTCGCGGCCATCAACGGCGCGGCTCTCGGCGGCGGCCTGGAGATCGCCCTGCACACCCAGTACCGCATCGCCGCGGACGTCAAGGGTAATCAGCTCGGCCTGCCCGAGGTCACGCTCGGCCTGCTGCCCGGCGGCGGTGGCGTTGTCCGTACCGTGCGCCTGCTCGGCTTCCAGAACGCGCTGATGAACGTGCTCTTGCAGGGTCCGCGCCTCAATCCGACCAAGGCCAAGGAGATGGGCCTGATCGACGAGGTCGTCGGCTCGATCGAGGAACTGGTCCCGGCCGCCAAGGCCTGGATCGCCGCGAACCCCGAGGCCCAGCAGCCGTGGGACGTCAAGGGCTACAAGATGCCCGGCGGCGCGGTCACCAACCCGGCGGTCGCGGCCAACCTGCCCGCCTTCCCGGCGTTGCTGCGCAAGCAGATCAAGGGCGCCAACATGCCCGCTCCGCGTGCCATCCTGGCCGCGGCCATCGAAGGCGCCTACGTCGACGTCGACACCGCCGACATCATCGAGACCCGCTACTTCGTCTCGCTGGTCACCGGCCAGGTCGCGCAGAACATGATCAAGGCGTTCTTCTTCGACCTGCAGCACATCAACAACGGTGGTTCGCGGCCCGAGGGCATCGAGAAGTACACCGCCAAGAAGGTCGGTGTCATCGGTGCCGGAATGATGGGCGCTGCGATCGCCTACGTCTCGGCCAAGGCCGGTATCGAGGTCGTCCTCAAGGACATCGACATCGAGGCCGCCAAGCGCGGCAAGGGCTATGCGGAGAAGCTCGAGGCGAAGGCGCTCTCGCGCGGTAAGACCACGCAGGACAAGAGTGACGCCCTGCTCGCCCGGATCACCCCGACCGTCGATCCCCAGGACTTCAAGGGCGTCGACCTGGTGATCGAGGCCGCGTTCGAGTCGGTCGAGGTCAAGAACAAGGTGTTCCAGGAGATCGAGGACATCGTCGAACCCGACGCGATCCTCGGCTCGAACACCTCGACCCTGCCGATCACCATCCTCGCTCAGGGCGTCAAGCGCCAGGAAGACTTCATCGGCATCCACTTCTTCTCGCCCGTCGACAAGATGCCGCTGGTGGAGATCATCCGCGGTGAGAAGACCTCGGATGCGGTGCTGGCCAAGGTGATCGACTACACCCTGCAGATCCGCAAGACCCCGATCGTGGTCAACGACAGCCGCGGCTTCTTCACCAGCCGCGTGATCGGCACCTTCATCAACGAGGCCATCGCGGCCGTCGGCGAGGGCATCGAGCCGGCGTTCATCGAGCATGCGGGCACCCAGGCCGGCTACCCGGCCGCCCCGCTGCAGCTGTCGGACGAGCTGAATCTCGTTCTGATGCAGAAGATCCGCAAGTCGGGTCAGGATGCCGCCGAGGCCGAGGGCACGGAGTTCCCGCATCACGGCTCCTTCGACGTCATCGACTACCTCGTCGAGCAGGGTCGTCCGGGTAAGAAGGAAGGCGCGGGCTTCTACTCCTACGACGAGAGCGGCAAGCGCACCGAGCTGTGGCCGGGTCTGCGTGAGCACTTCAAGTCCGGCAGCAAGAAGGTCTCGCTCGAGGACATGAAGGAGCGCATGCTCTTTGCCGAGGCGCTCGAGACCGCCAAGTGCATCGAGGAGGGCGTCATCACCTCGGTGCCGGACGCCAACATCGGCTCGATCTTCGGGATCGGCTTCCCGGCGTGGACCGGCGGTGTCGTCCAGTACATGAACCAGTACTCCGGCGGCCTGCAGGGCTTCGTCGACCGTTCCCGCGAGCTCGCCGCCAAGTTCGGCAGCCAGTTCGAGCCGCCGGCCTCGCTCGTCGAGAAGGCCGCCAAGGGCGAGAAGTACTGAGTCTGATCTCTCGGAGATGACCTGCTTCTGAAAGTGGGGGAGGAATATTCCTCCCCCACTTTTCTTTTCGCTCCCCGGATACTTCTGGGGAGCAAACCGAGAACCGGGGGAAGAATGACTCTTCCCCCGGTTTCGTCAGTCCTCGGTGGTCGGCTCGGTGGGCGTTGTGGCGGAATCACCCACCGACAGCACCACCTTCGTGCCGTACGGCGCCTCCTGTACCAGGCGCAGCTGCGCCAATGCCGGGTGGGCGTCGAGCAGTCGGCCGGCGTTCGCCAGCGAGCGCAGTGCCGCGGTCTCGGCGCGCGCGGTCTCCAGCTTGGCCAGACCACGAGCCTTCGCCGTGACCAACTCGGTAGCTGCCGAGCGGATCTCGGCTGGTGCGATGATGTCCTTGACGAACACCTCGTGCACCGTCACGCCGACGCCGTCGGCGATCGACCGCGTGGCGCCGAGGATGGCGTCGACGTCGACGACACCGCCGCGACGCAGGAGGTCCTCGACGGTGATCGACGCGCACACCTCACGCACCGCGATCTGGGCCGCGAGGTAGATCGCCGACCACGGATCGCGACTGCGCTCGACGAAGGCGACCGCGTCGACGACGTTGACGCGCAACGCCATCGAGACGCGCACCGACACGGTGTCGGCGGTCAGGATCTCCTGTGTCGCCACCGCGATCACCTGTTCACGCAGATCGACCCAGCTGTAGGTCGCGTGACGACGCCGCAGGTGCTTGCCGGGCGCGAGGGTCCGCGTCAGTTGCCCGTTGCGGTATTCGAGGGCACGGTTGCCGACGGGAACGAGGATCTTCTCGAGCTTGGGAATCAGGGACATGGCGGACCTCCTTCCGGTTGTGGGCGCACATGTCTGTGGTGTGTTCGGTTGTCCCACTTCGTCGATGGCTCCGCTGACACCGCCCGCGGGCGGGCGCGCCGGTGGGGTCACGCGCACGGCGAACCGCGCGCAGGACCGCAAGACCGACGCCACCCGAGATCCCGGGGGCGGTGCCTGTCGAGGAGTCGAACCTCAGCCGTTAGCAGCAGCCATACCTGAAATGGAGGCACGAGAATACAACGCGCAGAACATGATCGACGGTACCCCGCGACCGGCTGCTTCCTCGTGCGTGGACAGACTCTGCCAGGGTGGGGCGGGTCGCGCAATCAATTTTCTGCGTACTCGTCTGCTTCCCGCGTACTCGGGAAGCACTTGGCTGAGCGGGAGGTGATCCCGGCGTTCAGCGGAACACCAGACCGCCGTCGATCAGGCCGGCCTGGCCGGTCATGTAGTCGGAATCCGGCCCGGCGAGATGCGAGACGAAACCCGCGACGTCATCCGGGGTTTCGGCGCGGCCGAGTGCGATACCGGAGACGAACTTGTCGTAGGTCGCACCCACCTCGGCGCCGGTCAGGTCGGCGAAACGCTGATCGATCTCCACCCACATGTCGGTGCCGACGACGCCGGGGCAGTAGGCGTTGACGGTGATCTGCCTATCGGCGAGTTCCCGGGCCGCCGCCTGTGTCAGCGCCCGCACCGCGAATTTGCTTGCGCTGTATACGCCGAGCATCGGGAATCCGTCGTGGCCGGCGATGGAGGAGGCGTTGATGATCTTCCCGGGTCGGTCGAGTTCGATGAACTTGGCGGCGGCCGCCTGGATTCCCCACAGCACCCCGTTGACGTTGACGTTCCACAACGTGGTGACCTGGTCTTCGGTCGACTCGGCGATTGGTGCAACCAACGCGATGCCGGCGTTGTTCACCATGATGTCGAGACCGCTCAACGCCGAGGACGCGTGCTCCACAGCAGCGAACACCTCGTCGCGCTTACTGACGTCGGCGACGAACGTGGTTG
Organism: Gordonia oleivorans; assembly: GCF_040044975.1. Lineage (NCBI taxonomy): Bacteria > Bacillati > Actinomycetota > Actinomycetes > Mycobacteriales > Gordoniaceae > Gordonia > Gordonia oleivorans. The sequence goes on along the minus strand of NZ_JBDZDI010000017.1, from coordinate 37,325 downwards.
CTTTGGAACCGATCTCGCCGACCTCCGCGGCGACCGACTCGATGCCGTCGGCACCGAGGTCGACGAGACAGACGTCTGCGCCGTCGCGGGCCAGGCGTAGGGCGATCCCTCGGCCGATCCCGCGGCCGGCTCCGGTGATCAGGGCGACCTTTCCGTTGAGCGGGCGAATCATGCTGTCGTTGCTCATGAATGAACTCCTTGGATGTGCCCAGGGGATGTGCCCAGGCGGGTGGGTACGACCGCAGGGTATGGCGTGGGTCACATCGAACGACAGGGTTGCAGGGCGTTGCGACCGGGCTGGATCGAGCGGAATAGTGACATGTCGGAACGTCCGCGCGATACAGGGTCGGAGGAGGCGCCACGACGCGCGGATGGTTCACGACGCGCGGATGGTTCTCGTCGCCGAGAGGGCTTGTCGGAAGGGTTGCCGATTCCCCGAAGTTTCTGGCGATCGCCGAATTCTGGCGACCGCCGAAGGTTGGGAGGACGATGCGGGCGAGTATGCGGCAGACGAGTATGGAACTGCTGAGCACCCGGCCGAGAATCACGGTGCGGAGCGGCAGGCGGGCATGGCAACGCGCTTCCTCCGCCCGCCGCACCAGATCACCCCGCCAAGAACGCCGCCACCGTCGACTCGAAGGCCGCTTTGGCCTCGATCATCACCCAATGCCCGCACCGCGGGAAGATGTGCAGTTGTGCGTCGGGGATGAGGCGCATCGGGACCATCGCCATGTCCGGCGGGCTGACGCGGTCGTCGCGGCCCCAGGTGAGCAGGGTGGGGCAGGAGATCTTGTGCATCATCGACCAGTAGGGCGGCGTGTCGGAGGCGGCCAGGAACTTCTGCTGCATCTCGAAAGCTGCTGAGCCATACATCATCTGGGCGGTCTTCTGGGCGTCCGGATGGATCGCGGCCTGCATGCGCTCCTCGATCAACTCCTCGGTCACCAGCGAACGGTCGAAGACCATCGAGTTCAGCCAGCGCACCAGCTTGTCGCGGTCCGGATCGTCGGTGAACTCCTGCAGCAGGCGGAGGCCCTCGCTCGGGCTGGGGCTCAAGACGTTGGGGCCGACGCCGCCGATGGTCACGAGTTTCTCGACGCGGTCGGGTTTCTTGATCGCGAGATTGACGCCGACGACGCCGCCCATGGAGTTGCCGATCATCGGTGCCCGCTCGATGCCGAGGGCGTCCATGAAGCGGATCACCGACGAGCCGGCGGTGAGTACCGGATGACCCTCGACCGGATCGCTGACGCCAAAACCGGGGAACTCGACGACGTAGCAGCGGTGCGTCTGCGCGAAGCGGCCCAGGTTGCCGCGGTAGTTGCGCCAGCCGGTGACCCCGGGTCCGGAACCGTGTAGCAGGATCAGCGGTGGCGAGGTCGTGTCGTCGTCACCACCGGGTGCGGCGAAGTGATAGCGCAGCACGCCCTGCTCGGTGGCGAGTTCTCGTCGGGTCGCATCGAAGGTGACATCCACCCCATCAGATTAGAACCTGTTCTAATTCTTGGCCAGGCCCTGTCCGGGTGGGCAGTCTTGAGCCGTCGGCCTTCCCATCGGGCGCCCGAATTGCGAGGATTGGACACTGTGCTGAGTACCTAGTCATATGTTCAGGTAATCAGCTAAATGGTCCAATCAGGGGTAGGGGTGTGCGATGTTGCGTCGTGTGACGCCGGTGGTCGGAGCGGCCGTGACTGTCGCGGTGGTGATCGCCGGTTGTTCGGGCGGTTCGGGGCAGGCGGACGACCAGCTGGTGCTGGCCGAAGGTCAGGAGCTCGGTGATTTCAGTCCGATGATGGGTTACGGGCAGCTCGGGGTCTCGCCGATCTATGAGGGCCTGCTCCGTCCGCAGGCCGATTCTGATGATCGGGTTCCCGATCTCGTTCCGTCGCTCGCGGATTCGGAGCCGATCCGCATCGACGGCTCCAACCGTTGGCGGGTCACCCTGCGCGAGGGCGTCACCTTCTCCGATGGCACCACCTTCGATTCCGCCGACGTGGTCGCGACCTACCGGGCGGTGCGTGATCCCCGGGTGGCTTCCGAGATCTCCACCGACACCGCCCCGATCGCCGAGATGACCGAAGACGGGCCGCTCGCGGTGACCGTGCAGATGAGCACGGCCGCCGACCCCTCGCCCTACCTGCTCCTGGGCATCGTGCCCTCGGAGAAGGTGCAGGATGCTCCGGCCGCGGAATGGACGCTCAACACCAACCCCGTGGGCACCGGTCCCTACCGGCTGGACACCCTCTCACCGGATCAGGCGGTCCTGGTGGCCCGTGACGACTATTGGGGCGGCACACCGCAACTGAGGCGCATCGTCTACAGCTATGTGCCCGACGACAACACCCGTGCGCAGCGGGTCACCGCCGACGAGGTCGACGGAGCCAATCTGCCTCCCCGGCTGGCCAATTCACTGCGTGATCGCGACGGTGTCGAGGTGGTTGCGGGGCGATCGGCGGACTGGCGGGCGGTCTCGCTGCCGGCCGCCAATGCCTTCACCTCGGATCCGCGGGCGCGCCTGGCGATGAACCGTGGCGTCGATCGCGAGGCGATGGTCACCGATGTCCTCGCCGGCAACGGCGAGCCGGCGAGCACCCCGATCGCCCCGGTCTACGGCGACGCCTACGACGCTGCTGCCTCGTTCACCTTCGACGCCGGCGAGGCCGCGGCCATCCTCGAGGGGGCCGGATGGGTGCCCGGCGCCGACGGAATTCGTGTCAAGGACGGCAACCGGGCGTCGTTCGCCCTGCTCTACAACGCCGCCGACACATTGCGCAGAGACCTGGCGGTTGCCTTCGCGACAGAGATGAAAAGCCTTGGCATCGAGGTGAATACGCGCGGGACGAGCTGGGACGATATCGACACCAGACTCGGTCGGGACGCCGTGCTGCTCGGCGGTGGATCGACCCCGTACAGCATCGATTCGCAGGTGTATGACACCCTGCACACGCGGGTCGCCGACTCGTCACCGTACTCGAACCCGGGCAATTTCACGGCTCCCGGACTCGATCAGTTGCTTGACGAAACCCGGGTGAGTGCGCCGTCGCCGGAGAATACCGAGCGCTACCGCGAGATCCAGCGCGTCTACGCGGCGCAGCCGTCGTCGGTGTTCCTGACCTTCCTGCATCACACCTACGCCTCCCGCAATCCGGGTGGCGCCGAGTGGACACACGACGCCCCGATCCTGGAGCCGCATTCGCACGGTGCGTCGTGGGGGCCGTGGTGGAATCTGCCGTCGTGGAGGACGGGTGGCGGAGCGCCGACGTCATGACCTCGGTTGACGACCGGACCGCTGTCGCAGCCCCGCAACCGGCGATGCCGGCCCGTGTCCAACGCCAGAAACGATCTCGTGGCCGAGCGGCCCTCACGCTGCTGGGACGACGACTGCTGATCGCGATCCCGACCCTGATCCTGGTGTCGTTGGGCATCTTCGGGATAGCGGCACTGTCGCCGTTCGATCCGCTCACCGCCTACCTGGGCGACCGATTCCAGTCGGCGACGCAGTCGCAGCGAGACGCCGTGATCAACGCCTATGGGCTCGACGAGAGTTCGATCTCGGCATGGTGGGGATGGTGGCGCGAGGTGTTCCACGGTGACCTGGGATGGTCGTCGACCCAGACCCGGCCGGTCGTCGACGTGCTCGCCGCCCGGATGCCGTTCACGCTGCTGATGTCACTGGCGGCGCTGGTGGCCGCGGCCGTGATCTCGATCGTGCTCGGCGCCGTCATCGGTATGCGTCGCGGCGGACTCCTCGATCGCGGATGTGCGGCGCTGGCAGCCGTTCTCGCCTCCACCCCGCCGTTCGTGGTCTCGCTGCTGCTGGTCAGTGTGGTCGCGGTGGGACTCGGCTGGTTCCCGACGTCGGGCGCGCGTCGGCCGGGTGATCCCTACACCCTCGAGGGCATCGCGACGCACGCGGTGCTCCCCTTCATCGCGCTGACCGTGTCCTTGATTCCGTGGCTGTTGCTGTCGATGCGAGCCTCGGTGATCGAGGCGGTCGACTCCGACGCGGTGCGGGCGGCCCGGGCGCGCGGCATCGGTGGTATTCGTCTGATGCGCGGACACGTGGCGCCGATGTCGGTGCTACCGACACTGGCACTACTCGGCACCCGCCTTCCCGAACTCATCGCCGGTGCCGCGATCGTCGAAACCGTCTTCGGATGGCCGGGACTCGCGCAGGCTCTGGTGGATTCGGCAGTGGCACTCGACTTCTCGTTGCTGGCTGCGCTGTCGGTGGGCTCGGCCGCCTTGGTGCTGGTCGGTTCGGCGCTGTCCGATGCGGCCGCGGTGTGGATCGACCCGCGGATCGGAATGACCGCATGAGCGCCGATCTGAGCGTCACCGGTATGGTATCGACACCCACGCGGTCGGTGGCCCGATGGGCGCGCGTCGCCGCCATCCTCGGATTCGCGTGGCCGTGGATGGTTCTCGGGGTGATAGCACTGGGCGCCGTTCTCATCCCGATCGTCGCGGGACCCCAGTCGGCCGACTTCGCCTCGGCCCTCCGCGCACCGGGCGACGGTTTTCTGCTCGGCAGCGATCACTCCGGCTATGACCTCGGTGTCCGGACCGCCCAAGGACTACGGATCTCGCTGCTGATCGCGGCCATCTGTGCGGTGGTCGCCACCGTGATCGGACTGGTGGTCGGGCTTGCCGCGGCGACCATCGGCGGATGGTTCGACGCCCTGGTGATGCGGGTCGTCGACGGCGTCAACGCGCTGCCGCATCTGGTGGTGGGGGTGGTGATTGCCGCGATGTGGCGTGGCGATCCGGTGGCGATCATCGCCTCGATCGGACTCACCCACTGGCCCGCGGTGGCGCGCGTGGTCCGAGCCGAACTCCTCGACAACGTGCGGGCCGGCTGGATCGAGACCGCACGCCTGACCGGCGCCTCGCGCTGGTTCATCGCCCGACGCCACCTGCTGCCCGCGGTGACCGGTCAGGCGCTGGTGGCCATGACCATCCTGTTGCCCCATGCGGTCTGGCACGAGACGACCCTGTCGTTTCTGGGTGTCGGACTCTCGCCCGACCAGGCCAGTCTCGGCACGCTGCTGGGTCAGGCGCGGGGGGACGTCCTCACCGGCGCGTGGTGGACGCTGGTGGTTCCCGGCCTGGCGCTGATCGTCACGGCACTCGCGTGTGCCGCGGCCGGATCGTCGCTGCGGCGCGTCACCAGTCCGCCGACCGGGCGGGTGTGGTGATGGTGACTCACCAATCAGCCACGCGCAGTGCCGCATCCGCGGCTGCGGTCGCGGGTCTCACCGTCGACATCACCGGACGTCGACGGTGGCAGCCCCACGTGGTGCGGGTTCTCGACGAGGTGAGCATCGAGTTGCGGCACGGCGAGATCACCGCACTGATCGGCGAGTCCGGCTGCGGCAAATCGATGCTCGCCTCCGCACTGGTGGGTTTGCTCCCACCGGGCTCGGCGGTGACCGGGACGGTCCGGGTGGGCGATCAGGTCCTGTCGGTGCGTGACCCGCGATGGCGGGATCTCCGTGGTCGGCACGTCGGGCTGGTTCCGCAATCCCCGGTCACCTCCTTCACCCCGGTCAGAACGCTCGAATCGCAACTGGCAGAGGTGATCTCGGTCCACCGCGCGACCTGCACCCCGGCGCAGTTGTGTGACCGCGTCCGATTGCCCGCCGACGCGCTGGGATGCTATCCGCACGAATTGTCCGGCGGGATGGCGCAACGCGCGGCCGTCGCCGCCGCGATCACGGGCAGCCCCACGGTGATCGTCGCCGACGAACCCACCTCGGCCCTCGACCCGGCTCTGGCACAGGGGATCTGGGATCTGTTGGGTGAGCTCGCCGACGATGGTGCGGCGGTGCTGGTGATCACGCACGACATGGATGCGTTGCGTCGCGCCGAGAGATGCTCCTCGATCGCGGTCATGCGACGAGGAGCGTTGGTGGCCCACGAGTCACCCGATGACTGCATGACCGCCGACGACGCCTACGTTCGTGCCTTCTTCGAGCCGGTCCGATGAGGAAGGGGGTGCCTCGGTGGCCCACGATGTGAGCACGGCGATCCTGCTGCGCGCGGAGAACATCGGCGTCGAACTCGCGGGGGTGCGGGTACTCGACGATGTGTCGTTGACCGCGCGCTCGGGCCGGATGACCGGGGTCAGCGGACCGTCCGGAGCGGGAAAGACCACCCTGCTTCGGGCGCTGGCCGGACTGGTCCCGCTGTGCGCCGGAGCCATCGACTATGTGGGACAACCGAATCGGCGTCCCGGCGAGATCGGGATGCTCGCGCAGCATCCTCGTCTGGTCGCCAACCCGCGCTGGACATTGCGGCGGATCGTCGCCGAACCGGCAACCATCGGTGGTCGGGACATCGATGTGGCGGAGGTCGCCGACGAGGTGGGCCTCGATCGGGAGCTACTCGATCGGTTTCCCGCCGAGGTCAGCGACGGGCAACTCCAGCGGGCGTGTCTGGGCAGGCTCGTGGTGGGGTCGCCGAGCATCGTCCTCTGCGATGAGCCGACCGCCATGCTCGATCCGGTGGCCGCGCGGGTGGTCATCGAGGTCCTGGCGTCGATCGTCGATCGGGGTGCGGCGATGGTGCTGGTGAGTCACCAGCGCGCACTGATCGAGGCACGCTGTGCCGATGTCCTCGAGCTCGGCGTCGGTGTCGGGACTGGCTGATCGGCCCTCACGCCCCCATCGACGCCGCATCCTCCTCACCGAACCGGTCCTCGAGTTCGGCGGGGGAGTAGTCCAGATCGATCTCGGCGACGTCGCGGCCACGGGCCGACTCGATCGCGTTGAGTCGTCGGGTCGCGCGGTCGGCGGCGTAGGAGAGGAACACGTCGTTGTCGAGGCCGAAAGGCTGCTCGTCGAACTGCTCGTTGACCCACGAGATCATGCCCAGCGCCAGCGGCATCAACTCACCCATACGGGTGGTGACGGCCTCCCACAGGGAATCGTCGGCGGCCACGTGACGACGACACGTGAAGGTGCCCCACGCCATATGACGTCGCTCGTCGTCGCTGATGAAACCGATCAGCCGGCGCATCCCGGGCAGGATGTCGTGGGTCGTGCACACGGTGTGCCACGCGTAGTAGCCGGTCAGCGCCAGCGATCCCTCGACGACGTGGTTGTAGGTGACGCTGGCCCGGATCTGATTGAGCGGTGACGGATCGGCGTCGAGCAGGTGCAGGGAATGCGGCAACTCCTCGTAGAACAGTTGTCGGTAGTAGGGGTTCTTGGAGACGAAGGAGTTGAGGTCGGCGGTCAGGCCGACGGCGTCCATCCACATCCGAAACACCTGGGTGTGCTTGGCCTCCTCGAAGCAGAACTGCGACAGGTACATCTCGTCGCCGAAGCGCCCCTCGGCCGCCATCGCCGACATGAAGGGCTGGATGTCGGAGGTGACGGCCTCCTCGCCGGCAACGAACTGGGAGACCAGGAAGGTCGCCGACCGTCGTTGCTCGTCGGTCAGTTCGGCCCAGTCCTGAGCGTCCGTGCGGAAGTCGATGGCGGCCGGATCCCAGAATCGGGAGTTGCCTTTCACGAAGAGACGCAATGGAAGTGCGTTCCAGTTCAATCCGCCGCGACGCAGCGAGGAGAAATCCTCGCGGATCGTCGGGCGGTGTTCGGCAATGGTCATGTCGGCCACCTTCTCCCTGCTCGGGTGGTGGTGACGCTATCCGGTTACCCGCCGGTTGTGGCCCGATCCGCGTAACGCAGAAGGAAACATCAAATATCCGCAGCCCGTCGACCGGCTGCCTCGTCGGTGTCGTCGGTGTCATTGCCCTTGCGTGACAACGCACTTGGCCACCAGATGCGCCGTCCGATGTCGAGGGTGAGGGCCGGCACCAGCAACGTCCGCACCACCAGGGTGTCCAGCAGGACACCGAAGGCGACGAGGAAGGCGACCTGGACCAGGAACAGCAGTGGGATCACCGCGAGCGCGGCGAAGGTGGCCGCGAGGACCACGCCGGCCGAGGTGATGACACCGCCGGTGGAGGTCAGACCTCGGATGACGCCGGCACGGGTGCCGTGGCGGATCGATTCCTCGCGTACACGCGTCATCAGGAAGATGTTGTAGTCGATTCCCAGGGCCACCAGGAAGACGAAGGCGAACAGCGGCACTACCGGGTCGGCACCGGCAAAACCGAAGGGCCCGTTGAACAACAGGGCCGCGACGCCGAGGGTGGCGGCGAACGACACCACGGTGGTGGCCAGCAGTAGGGCGGGCGCGACGAGGCTGCGCAGCAGCAACACCAGGACTGCGAACACGACGACCAGCACGATCGGGATGATCAGGTTGCGATCGTGAATGGCGGTGGTGCGGGTGTCCAGGTCGATCGCCGTCGTCCCGCCGACCTTGGCATCCGCGTCGGGTATCGCATGCACCTTGTCGCGGATGCGCTCGACGGTGTCCTGCGCGGCGAGCGATTCGGCGTTGTCCGACAGCGTCGCCTGCACGGCCACCCGGCCGTCCCGGACGACGGGCGTCCCGTCGGCGGTGAGCACACTGGCCGAGGCCACACCGTCGGTGGCGGTGACCGCCGCGAGCACCTCGTCGGCCTGGTCGGCGTCGGTGATGATCCAGGTGGGGGTGCCGCTACCGGCGTCGAAGTGGCGGGACTGGATCTCCGCACCGGTCACCGAGTCGACGGTGCCGAGGAAGTAGTCGGTCTGGGCGATGCCGTCGGAGCGGAACAGCGGTGCGAACGACGCCCCGATCAAGAGCACGACGAGGGTGCCGATCCAGATCGCGCGGGGCCGGGCGGCGACCTTCTGGGCGATCGTGTGCCAGAAGCGATGCGTCGCCCCGGACTCGTCGTCGTCCTCGGCGCTCGTGGTCGACAGCGCCGGCCGGTACGGCCAGAACGCCGCCCGGCCGAGTAGGGCGAGGACCGCGGGCAGGAAGGTCATCGACGCGAGGAAGGAGGCGACGATACCCAGCGCCGCCACCGGTCCGAGGCTGCGGTTGGAGTTGAGGTCACTGAACAGCAGGCACAACACGCCCAGGATGACCGTTCCGGCAGACGCACCGACCGGTTCGATGGTGGCCCGCCAGGCCCGCCGGATCGCGAGATATTTGTCCTCGGTGTGGGTCAGTTCCTCCCGGAAACGGGACACCAACAGTAGTGCGTAGTCGGTGGCGGCGCCGAAGACCAGGATGAACAGGATGCCCTGACTCTGACCGTTGAGTTCCAGGATGTCGTTCTCGGCCAACAGGTAGACCGCACCGGAGGCCAGAGCGAGGGCGAACACTGCGGAGATGACGACGACGAACGGCAGGATCGGACTGCGGTAAACGACGATCAGGATCAGGATCACCACCGACCCGGCGACGACGAGCAGCAAACCGTCGATGCCGGCGAAGGCCTCGCTCAGGTCGGCGATCTGTCCGGCCGGCCCGGTGACCTTGACCGTCAGCCCCGCCGGTGGATTCTCCAGGCCGTCGCGCAGGGTCTCGACGGTGTCGCCGGGTTCGCCCGCGGTGGAGATCGGCATGTACACGACGAGGGCTTGGCCGTCCTGCGACGGAATGGCGGGGGACATCGCCGCACCGAATCCGGGCTTGCCGGCGAACGCCCCGGTGGCCGAGGCGAGGTACTCGCGGTCGGCGTCGGTGACACCCGACCGGCGTTCGGCGACGACGATCGCCGGCACCTCACTGGTATCCTGGAACTGACCGAGGACGTCGTTGACCTGGGTGGACTCCGCGGAGGCGGGAAGGAACGCGCTGTTGTCGTTGGTGGAGACCGACGACAGTTTGCCGGCGAACGGCCCGGTGATCCCGCCGATGATCACCCAGGCCAGCAACAACAGCGCGGGGATCAACCAGCGGAGCCGGCGCCGAGTGGGGGACGGGTGAGACGGCGCGGGCGTCGCCATTGGTGGGTTCCTTTCCTGGTCGACGGCGGGCGGGGCCCGTCGTCGGCTGACGGCGTGTCGGGGGTCGGTGTCCTGGGCGGCATGTACTCGGGGTCGTGTACCGACCCTAACGGGCATTTCGTAGCCGTCCGGCTCCCGGATGGTTCAGGTCTTCTCGTGGTCTCCGCGAACCCACGACGTGTGCCGACGGGTGGAACCGGCGCGACGGGATCGGGAACGTCGCGAGGCTGCCGAAGATGTTGTGTCAGAGCAAAGATGCGCATTTCCATGCGGTCGGCCGCATGGATGTTCCACGATGGGTCGTGGGGGCACGTGGTGTGCCGAGAAAGGTGTATCTCTCCATGAAGACCAAAGGTGCAATCCTGCGCGAGCCCGGACAGCCGTGGCAGATCGAGGAGATCGAGGTCGGCGATCCGGTGGCCGGCGAGGTGCAGGTCCGCCTGGCCGCATCCGGGTTGTGTCACTCCGACCATCATCTCCGTACCGGCGACTCTCCCGCACCGATGCCGGTTCTCGGTGGCCATGAGGGTGCCGGTGTCGTCACCAAGGTGGGACCGGGCGTCACCCGTCTCAAGGAGGGGGATCACGTCGTCACCGCCTTCATCCCGGCGTGTGGTGTGTGCGAACCCTGCTCGTCGGGCCTGCAGAACATCTGCGACGAGGGTGCCCGCCTGCTGACCGGGCTGTCCATCGCCGATGACACCCATCGGGTGCACACCTCCGACGGCACACCACTGACCACCATGTGCCTGCTGGGTACGTTCGCCCCGTACATCACCGTCAACCAGGCGTCGCTGGTGAAGATCGAGGACGACATCCCGCTGCGCGAGGCCGCGTTGCTCGGCTGTGGTGTCGCGACGGGCTGGGGATCGGCCGTCGAGATCGGTGACACCCACACCGGCGACACCGTCGTGGTGATCGGCATCGGCGGCGTCGGCATCAACTCGGTGCAGGGTGCCGCGGCCGCCGGCGCGCGCCACGTCATCGCGATCGATCCGGTGCCGTTCAAGCTGCAGATGGCCGAAAAGCTCGGTGCCACACACACCTTCGCCTCGATCGACGAGGCGCTGCCGGTGATCGGTGAGATCACCTGGGGCAAGATGGCCAACACCACCGTGATCACCGTCGGTGAGATCTTCGGCGACATCATCGCTCCCGCACTGAGCCTCACCGGCAAGGGGGGACAGGTCGTCGTCACCGGCATGGGCAACTTCTCGTCCATGGACGTCAAGCTCAACCTCTTCGAACTCACCCTGCTGCAGAAGCGGGTCCAGGGTGCCATCTTCGGTGGTACCGGACCGCGCATCCAGATTCCGAACCTGTTGCGCGAGTATCGTTCCGGTCGGCTCAACCTGTCGGATCTGATCACCACCACCTACCGGCACGATCAGATCAACGAGGCCTACGACGACATGCTGGCCGGCCGCAACATTCGCGGCATGATCGTCTACGGCGACGACGACTACTGAGTCGCCACCGTTCGCGTCCGTCTCTGAATACACGTCGAGACCCTTTCCGGTGGAAAGGGTCTCGACGTGTCCGTGCTGTCTAGACCTTCTTGCGCCGGTAATCGACGAGCAGGGTGAGGAAGCGGATGCCGAGGCCCAGCAGGATGAAACTGCTGATCATCTGGATGGACACGACGATCCGGGCGCCCGTCGAATCGGGTGCGATGTCCCCGAAACCCGTTGTGGTGAACACGGTCAGGCTGAAGTAGAGGGCGTCGACGCGGCTCAGCCTCTCGTTCATGCTCCCGTGGTCGTAGTCGGAGAACATGAAATACAACGTCGCGAAGGCGACGATGTAGAAGGTCGCGACCGCGACAAGCATCTCCAGGGCGGTGGGCACCGGGTACTTCGAGTGCATGAAGTGCCGGATCTCATAACCCACGAAAGCGACGAGAAGCAGTGAGCCGCAGAGAAATCCGATCAGCTTGAAGTCACTGTCGGCGTTGATCGGCAGCAGGAAGTAGCCCACCAGGAGGATCGTTCCGGCCGCAACCGGGCGCAGCAGTGCTACGACCATCTCCCGGGTGGAGACCTCTACGCTTCCCACCATCCGCCGGGTGTGCTCACCAGATTCGGACACGCTCGTCGTCCGGCAGATAGAGGTCGTCCCCGGCGGAGACATCGAACGCCTCGTAGAAGGCGTCGATGTTGCGGATGACGCCGTTGCACCGGAACTCCGGCGGCGAATGCGGATCGATCGACAGGCGTCGAATCGCCTCGGCGTCACGGGTTTTGGTGCGCCAGATCTGCGCCCAGCTGAAGAACACCCGCTGGATGCCGGTCAGTCCGTCGATCACCGGGGGTTCGGTGCCCTCGGTGGCGAGTCGGTAGGCGACCAGTGCGATCGACAGGCCGCCGAGATCGCCGATGTTCTCCCCGATGGTGAACTCGCCGTTGACCTTGTACTCCTCGTCGAGTCCGTCGGGGGTGAAATCGTTGTACTGCTCGATCAGTTTCCTTGTCCGGGAGGAGAATTCGCTGCGATCGTCGTCGCTCCACCAGTTGACGAGGTTGCCGTCGCCGTCGTACTTGGCGCCCTGATCGTCGAAGCCGTGTCCGATCTCGTGACCGATCACCGCGCCGATGCCGCCGTAGTTGGCCGCGTCGTCGGCGTCCGGGTCGAAGAACGGGGGCTGCAGGATCGCGGCCGGGAAGACGATCTCGTTCATGCCGGGGTTGTAGTAGGCGTTCACGGTCTGCGGGGTCATGAACCACTCGTCCCGGTCGACCGGCGCGCCGATCTTGGCGAACTCGCGGTCCTGCTCGAACGACGACGCACGGGCCACGTTGCCGATCAGATCACCACGATCGACCGCCAGCGCGCTGTAGTCACGCCAGCGGGCCGGGTAGCCGATCTTCGGGGTGAACTTGTCGAGTTTGGTCAGTGCCTTGCGCCGGGTTTCCGGTGTCATCCACTCCAGATCGGAGATGTTGCGGCGGTAGGCCTCGACGAGATTGGCGATGAGTTCGTCCATTCGGGCCTTGGCCTCGGGTGGAAAGTGCTTGTCGACGTAGAGCTTTCCGACGGCGAACCCCATCGCGCCCTCGACGAAACCCACGGCCCGCTTCCAGCGGTCCCGGTTGGTCTCGGCTCCGGTCAGTGTGCGGCCGTAGAAGTCGAAGTTCTCCTCCACGAAGGCCGACGACAGATACGGTGCCGCGCTGCGCAGCAGACGCCAGGTCAGCCAGGTCTTCCAATCCTCCAGGGGGGACTCGGCGACGAGGGTCGAGACGTCGGCGATGAACGACGGCTGCCCGACAACGACCTCGGCGAAGGTGGCTTCACCCACGGTGCCGAGTCCGCCGAACCACGCATGCAGGTCGAATCCGGCCGCCGCCGCCCCGAACTCGTCGAGGGTCATCAGGTTGTAGGTCAACTCCGCGTCGCGCCGGCGCACCACATCCCAGTGATGGCCGGCGATCGCCGTCTCCAACCGCAGGACGGTGGCCGCGCGGCCCTCGGGGTCGTCGAGGCCGGCCAGGGTGAACATCCGTGCCATGTGGGCGAGGTATGCGTGCCGTGTTTCGGCGTGCTTGTCGTCGCGGTAATACGACTCGTCGGGCAGCCCGAGGCCGGACTGCATCACGTGCACCAGGTAACGATCCGACGCCCGGGCATCGGTGTCGACGTAGAAACCGAACAGCCCGCCGACGCCGTGGCGCTGCAGCCGCCCGATCCGGGCCGCGAGCCCGGTGGTGTCGGCGATGGCGGCGATCTTCTCCAACTCGCCGGTGATCGGCCCGATGCCGAGGGCCTCGACGTGGTCGGTGTCCATGAACGATCCGTAGAGATCACCGATCTTCGCGGCGTCGCTGCCACTCGGTGGTGTCGCCGCGGCCGCCTCGGTGATGAGGTCGCGGACGTTCTCCTCGGCGCGGTCGCGCAGGACGTGGAAGGCGCCGTCGACCGAGCGGTCCTCGGGAATGACGTGCGAGGCCAGCCATTTGCCGTTGACGTGGCTGAACAGGTCATCCTGGATGCGGACGGCGTCATCGACCCAGTCGAGGTCGAGTCCGGAGGCGGGTGTTGCGGTATTCGACACGGTCACGTCGTCCATCCTGTCATCGCCGGGGTGATCCGTCAGCCGGCCGGTGTCTCCCGCGGAACGTTGTCGGGGAGTTGTCGGCGAATGCCGGGGACAGGGTGCGTGCCCTGCGGGCGTCGGCGCGTGGCAATCGGAGCGTCAGAACTCGCCCAGCGCGCGGTCCATCGCCCAGATCAGGACCTCCGACGGTTCCCGGGCGGTGAGGCTTTCGCCGCCGGTGTCGACGCCACGAGCCGCATCGCCGGCGGCCAGTTCCAGGCGATTGCCCTCGTCATCGGTAACGACCACCGCGCCGTGGACGACGAAGAGATGAGTGAAGCGCGCCGACGGCATCGTCAGCGTCTGCTTGCCGGCGGGTCGCGCGGCATACAGCGAGGCCCCGGAATTGGCGATGGATATCGCGGCATGACGATCCGGGTCGCCGGAGGCGACCGTGACGAGTGAACCGGTGGCCAGCTCCGTCGAGATGTCGCATTGCGCGTAGGAGGGTTCGGTTCCGTGACGATCGGGGAGTACCCACATCTGGACGTAGTGGACGGTCTCGGTACCGGAACCGGGCAGATCGGGCCACGGATCGTTGCGCTCGGAATGGTCGATACCGCTGCCGGCGCTCATACGTTGTGCCAGTCCCGGGTAGACGACTCCGGCGTGTCCGGACGAATCGCGGTGGACGAGAGTCCCCGAACTCACCCATGTGACGATCTCGGATTCCTGGTGATGATGTGATTCGAATCCACAGTTCGGCGGAAGAAATTCCTCATTCGATGCAATTAATGCACCATGATGGGTGTTGGCTGGATCATAGTGATCGCCGAAGGAGAAGCAATGGTAGGAGGTGAGCCAGGCCGTCGTCGTCAGGCTCCTGTCTCCGGCCCGGATAACCGAAAAGCCCATGACCCATTATGGCCATCGGCGGACGGTGAGGTTTCGGGCCGGTCTTCTGCTGTGCAAAATCCCAGCTCAGGGCGGCATCGTGCACGTGACGACGAGGCCGAACGCCCGCCACCGGCGACGGCCCCGAAACCGACGCCACGTGCCGCCGGCGACACCCCGCCGACCCTACCGCCGCGCCCCCGCGGTCCCGGACGGCGCGCCGAACCCGCCCGGCGCGAGACGCCGAGAACGCAGATGGGTCCCTGCGGCGACGTTCCGCGATCCCCGGGCCGAGGGCGACCGCAACCGCCGCCCGACGCGACGTTCCCGCCGCCGCGCCGACAACCCCCACGCCGAGAACCACCGCGTCCACAACCAGGACCCGCCGAGGTTGATCGAGCTCCGCTGAGTCGAGAGCAGCGGAACCGCGACCAGGCGAACCGGGGTCGACAGGTGCCGCAACCCCGGACGGGGTCGATCCCACCGCGGATCCCGTCGCGCACCGGCGAGGCCGACGCGATCCCGGCCACCCCGCAGGGACCACGCGCGGCGCGACCGCGTGTCCGCGCCGGTGACGTCCAGCGACCAACCGTCCGACCCGCCGTCCGGCCGGGTCGACGCCCGGTGGGTTCGGACGAACCCGCGGTCACCGGAACCGGATCCGCCACTCCCGACGACGCCGAGACCACCGCATCGGGCACGACCGGGGTCGCCGCGTCGGGCAAGCCCAGCCTTGCCGTGTCCGGCAAAGCCGGGGCCGCGGCAGCGGCCAAGTCCAAGTCCGCCACCCAGGGCAAGTCCAAGTCCGCCACCCAGGGCAAGTCCAAGTCCGCCACACCGGGCAAGCCCAGGCACGCGGCCGCGTCGGAATCGACAGACTCCGACGACCCGGATACCGCCGCCGATTCGGACGTCACCGACTCCGACACCGACGTCACAGCCGACGATTCGTCGGCGCGAGATGAGATCGTGACCGGTCTGAATCCCGACCGCAAGCGTTCGGGATCGAAATCGCGTGTGACTAGAGTGAAAATTGTGACTATGGGTTCTCGGGTGAAATGGGCGGCACTCGCCGCGTGCGTGGTGGTGGCGTGTGCCGCCGCGTTCGGGATCAAACAGTTGGTGTCCAACCATCCCGATACCGGTTCGACGGCCGCGATGAACGCGTTCGCGGCAGCGTGGAGCAAGCAGGATGCCGCGACCGCGGCGTCGTACACCACCGCACCGGGACAGGCCAGTGAGGCTTTGACCCAGACCTTCCAGGCGATGAACGCCCGGCAGGTCGACGTGGTCGTCGAGAAGCCCGTCGAGTACAGCGACGGCACCGCGTCGTTCTCCCTGCGCACCACCTGGACCTTCGACAAGGACCACACCTTCACCTCGACCAGCAACGCGGGCGCCCGGAACCTGTCGACCGGCTGGAAGATCACCTGGGAGCCGGCGGTGATCGCCCCCGGCCTGCCCATCGGCGGGTCGATTCGGGAGGTTCGTACCGATGCGACTCCGGCGCCCACGGTCAACAGCCGCTCGGGCAAGACATTGCTCTACCTGCAGCCGGTCAACGAGATCATTCTCGATCCCACCCAGACCCGTAATGTCGCGGCCTCCGCGCGGCAGTTGGCGGTCACCCTCCAACCGATCGCACCGCTGGTCACCGCGGATGTGATCAACCAGAAGCTGGCCGAGACGCCGGGCAAGGCCATCACCGCCGTCACCCTGCGCGACTCGGACATGGGTGTGATGACCCGGAACCCGTCGTCGGTGCCCGGCGTGACCGTCCGCAAGGCGGGCATGCTCGTGATGGCCGACCGTCGTCTCAACTCGCCGCTGGAGGCCGGCCTCACCAACTACTGGCAGGCGATCCGGGACGCCACCGCCGGATGGCAGGTCCAGATGGTCGGGCCGGGGATGGCGCCGCGACGCCTCGACGGCGAGCAGGGCCCGCCCGGCGCGGACGTCGAGACCACCGTCGATCAGGGGGTGCAGCTGTCACTGGGCGACGCCGCGGTCGAGGTGGGACAGCCCGCCACCATCATGGCGCTGGATGCGACCACCGGTGGCATCCTCGGCGTGGCGCAGAACTCCTACGCAGCAGACCGGGCCATCACCCTCGACACCGCATACCCGGTCGGTACGACACTCGATCCGGTGCTCACAGCCGTCGACCGTTCGGCCCGCGACGCGCAGGAGACCCCGCAGGCGGTCCTCGACCGGCTCGGCCTCGGTGTGCAGTTCACCGTGCCTGGAGCGAGTACGCCGACCTCCGGGCCGGGTGTCGCGACCATCGACCTGCAGTCCGAGACGTCCAAGATGTCGATGACCAACATGGCGGCGCTCGGTGTGGCGATGGCGCGCAGTTCCACCGGAACGCGGAGTTCGGTCGCACCGTTCGTCATCAAGGGTGTTCCGACGAAGGTCGTCGGTGGCGCGCTCGGTGACCTCGGTGCCGACCTGACGAAGCCGATCTGGCAGGCCATGACCACCACGGCCAAGACCGGCGACGCCAGCGATCTCACCGCGGCGCCCGGCCTGCGCGCTCTGGTCGGAACCAACGGTCCCGAGGGGCCCGGATGGTTCGTCGGCGTACAGGGCGGGAAGGTCATCGTGATCTACACCGAGGGCCCGAAGTCGGGGACCGCGGCACTTCAGGTGGCGCAGAAGTACTTCCGCATCAAGTGACCGCTCCGCACCGAGTGACCGCCCGGTGTCGGTGACCGGCCGATGTCAGGCGGCGCCGGTGGTGGGGCAGTGTGAATCGCTGCGCCGAAGGGCGTAGGCGGCGACGCCCCGCCAGCCGAGCAGGAACAGTCCCAGGGTCACCGTCGCGACGATGACGAAGCTGAATGCGACGCCCTCGTGGAACAGGTAGCGCAGGATCATGCCCACCGTCACCGTGCAGAACCAGATCGCCACACCGGCGGGGAGGACGCGTTCGGGTCGGAAGTCGTGCCCGAACCAGTCGCTGGACCGGACATGGGAGTACACGTAGACGATCGACCACCCGACGGCGGCGCCGGCCAGGAACGGCCACAGCGCCTGCATGAGCCCCAGGAGCTCGTATCCGTGGTGGTGTGACGCCCGTCCGATCAGCACGAAGACGGTGACGGCAACGGCGTCGGCGGCACCGGTGACCGGCCATCGCAGCGATGATGGCGCCTTGGCATTCCCCCGGGTAGCCATGTCAGAACTCGGCATGGTCCATCACGGTAGCGCTTTTCGGGCGTCAACCCGAATTGGTGCCCTCATCGGTCCCGTCGGGTGGCGGTGTCGTGGGCGTCGAACCGCCCGGTTCGTCGGAGTCCACCTCGGCGAGTGGGGCATCGCTGCGTCCACCCGGCGGCGCCGGGGCTTCGTCGTGGTCGCGGGTCGATGGATGTGCGAATTCATGTTGAACGAGTTCGCGGTCGCGGTCGTACTCGCTCTCGATGGTGTCCTTGTCGCGGATGCCGGACCGGAACTTGGCGAGGATCACCACCCACCCGATCGCCGCGATCAACACATAACTCACCACCCGGTACACCAGTACCGCGGTCAATGCGTCCGCTGCGGGTATTCCCGCGGTGGTCAGGGCGGGCACCAGCACGGCGTCCACCACACCGATCCCGCCGGGCAGCAAGGGAACCGCGGTACCCACTGCCTTGCCGGCCGCATAGGCCACCATCACCCCCGAAATCGTGGGATTGACCCCCACCGCCCAGCACGCGAACAGCAGGCACCCGATGTCGGTGATCCAGTTGAAGAGGCTCCAGGTGAAGGCGATCGCGGTGTCGCGCTGGGTCAGTTGGACCGCGCGCAACTGTTCGAGGATCTCGTTCAACCGGTCGACGCCATGGTCGACCGGTCGGTTGCGGAGATGGTTGAACCAGCTCAGGGCCCGTTCGCCGGACGACCGTAGTGACTCGGGATGGGTCGCCAGGTACTGCAGGACCACCGCCACCGCGACGAAACCGACGATCGAGAACATCACCGAGAACGGGCTGGTGCGGGCACCGGCGAGCACCGCGCCACCGAAACCGAGAACCGCGAGACCGACACCGGCGAGCAGTCCCGACATCACCACCTGCCAGGAGGCGACCACCGGGGTGGCCCCCCATTTGCGGGTCTCGCGGTAGGTGAAGGCCGGGGCGAGGACCTGGCCGCCCGGCATGGTCTGTGACAAGGAGTTGGCGGCCAACACCACCGACAGCGACTTCAGCTGCTTCACCGGCACCCCGGCCGAGCGCAACAGGGCCCGTTGCACTTGCGCGAAACTGTCCATCGACAACATGGCGGCCACGATGCAGGCCACCAGCCACACCCAGTCCAGATCGCCTGCCTGGTCCCAGGCCTCCTCCAGTTTCGGCCAGATCAGGACGATCTCGACCGCTAGGATCACCAGCACGACCGCCAGCAACAGCCACCGCAACCACCACCACAGTCGGTGACGCGGCTGTGCCCTGGCAGCCGAATGGTCCGATGACATGGCCCCCACCCTATCCACCGCTACGCTGGCATTCGTGAATGACGGCGGCCCGGGGGCCGGATCGATCGATGGTGGCAGTACCGGCGCGAGTCGCGATCGCGTGGGCGGTTCCCTCGCGGACCTGGACCGTTCGATGGTTCATCCGACGGTGCGGGCGGCCGCCGAGTGGAGTTGGCGACTGCTGCTGATCCTGGCCGCGGTGTACATCCTCGGGCGGCTCTTCGAGAAGTTCAACGAGGTGACCGTGCCGCTGAGCCTGGCGGTCCTGTTCTCGGCGTTCCTCGTTCCGGCCGTCGACTTCCTGAATCGTCGTCGGTGGCCGCGGTCGCTGGCCGTCGTCGTGGTCATGTTGGTCGCCCTCGGCGTGGTCGCGGGGGTACTGACGTTTGTGGGACGGGCGTTCGTCAGCGGCTTCCCCGAGTTGACCAACGAGGTGGTCGCCACGATCAAACAGACCCAGAACTGGCTGGTCGACGGCCCGCTGAAGATCGATCGGTCCCAGGTCAGTCACCTCGGTGACAACGTCGTCACCCTGATGCAGCACAATCAGGAGAAGCTGGCCAGCGGCGCTCTGGCCACCGCGACGACGGCCACCGAACTCGTGACCGGGCTGCTGCTGATGGTGTTCTTGATCATCTTCTTCCTCTACGGCGGCGGGCAGATCTGGTCGTTCTGTACCCGGTTGATTCCCAGAGGTTCTCGTGATCGCGTCACCGCCGCCGGCATCGCCGGGTTCGGCACGCTGGTCGCCTACGTCCGCGCGACGGTGGTCGTCGCGTTGGTCGACGCGATCTGCATCGGCGTCGGATTGGCGATTCTGCGTGTGCCGCTGGCCCTTCCGCTGGCGACGCTGATCTTTTTGTTCTCCTTCATCCCGATCGTCGGTGCGCTGATCAGCGGGACCGTGGCGGTGATGATCGCGCTGGTCACCCAGGGCTGGCTCACCGCGGTGATCGTGCTGGCCATCCTCGTCGGCGTGATGCAGTTGGAAGGTCATGTGCTGCAACCGTTCCTGATGGGGCGTTCGGTGCGCCTGCATCCGGTGGCGGTGGTCCTCGCGATCGCCGCCGGGATCGTCGCGGCCGGCATCGTCGGCGGTCTGTTGGCGGTCCCGCTGATCGCGTTCTGCAACACCGCGATCCGATACCTCGCCGGGCACCCGGTGTCGGCGATCCTCGGCGACGGAGACGGTTTCGAGGCGTCACCGGATCCGCCGGTCTGGGACCGCGTGCGGCTCGAGACCGCGATCGACGATGCCGAGGAACTCGCCGAACGGCTCGACGAACCCCACGAGCCCACGGCCGCAGATGACGCGCCCGCAGATGGTGCGGCGCAACAGGAAACGGCCGACGACGGTGCGCCCGGCGGCACTACGCGCAGGCCGGATGCCACCGACGTCCCGAACGCCGGTGACTCCGCGTCACCTCAGGACTGATCGCCACCCCGGCTTCGCCGGATCAGGTCGTGCACGCTGATCCGCTCGTCGGAACCGGTGGTGGCGGCATGTCGATCCGCGGAGGAATCACCACCGGCCTCGGCGTCGCCGACGGTGGTCGACGGCGTCCTCGGCGATGTCGCGTCCGGAGCAGGTGATCGAGGTGCGGCGACCGGTGTCCGTGGCGCCGGTGTCCGTGAACCATCCTGGGACAGACCACGATCCATCGGTGACGGGCCGTCCGATGCGGCGCGCGGCGGGCGGGGCTGCCCGGTGGCCCGGGCGCGGTCCTCGGGACTCAACGATGCCGCCAACGGACGCTTGCCGGTGCGGTCGAGGTCGGGTCGGCGCGACAGCGGTGATGGGGCGGCGGCACCTGCGGGGCGCTGCGGCGCGGCTGGGGGCGCGGATGGGACCGGCGGAATCGGGCGGCGGACAGTGCCGCTCGACTGCTGGGCGGGCGGTGGCACGGTGCCACTGGGAGGGCCACTGGGAGGGCCACTCGCAGCGCCGCCGGGCCGTGGCGCGGGTGGCGCGGGTGGTGCGCCGTCGGTCGCGCCGGCCGCGGGTCGCTGTGGCACCGGTCCGCGTGTCTGTGGTCCGTGGGTCTGTGTAGGAGTTGCTGTGGCAGTGGGGTTTTCGCCACTTGTGGGTTCGCCGCCGAGACGGATGCCGCCGGCGCCGAGCTTCCAGCTCCCGGTGTCCGGGCCGTCGGTCTTGCGCGGCGAGTACGGCCGCGGTGGCATCGGGCGTCGATCGGACTCCGGGCGTGCGGTTGGCACCGGGCGCGGACCGGTCGTCGTCGCGCGGCGAGTGATCGGCTGCTCACCCGACGGCGGTGCCGACGGGCCGACCCGAACGGGCATCGGTCGGGGTCTCGGAGCGGCCGGTTCGCCGGGCCCGGGTTGCGGTTCCGGTGCGGCAGGGGCGGGAGCGGCAGGGGCGGGGGCGGCGTCGCGACGTGATCCGGGATTCGGCGTCGGCTCCGCGGGCTCCGATCGTGCGCCACGGCGGCGACGTCGACCGGCCGCGCCGCCGGGGGCCGCGGCCATCACCGAGGTCGGCACCTCCGAGATCAGGGTGCCCGCGCTGATGGCGCGTGGAGCGCCCACATCGTCGCGTTTCTCGTCGGGTTCATCGTCTAGGACGGTCTCGCCGAGACCGATCTTGCGCTGCACGGTGCGCATCCAGCGCGGCGCCCACCAACAGTCGTCGCCGAGAAGTTTCATCACCGACGGCACCAGCAGCATGCGGATGATGGTGGCGTCGAGGATCAGCGCCGCGATCATGCCATAGGCGATGTACTTCATCATCACGATGTCCGACAGGCCGAAGGCGCCGGTCACCACCACCAGGATGGCGGCCGCAGCGGTGATGATGCGGCCGGTCAGCGCCGTCCCGGTGCGGATGGCCTCGGTGGTGCTCGCGCCCTTCTGTCTCGCCTCGACCATCCGGGACAACAGGAATATCTCGTAGTCGGTGGACAGGCCGAAGACGATGGCGATGATCAACACCAGCACGGCCGCGAACAGCGGTCCCGGTGTGAAATTGGCCAACGAGGCGCCGTGGCCGTCGACGAAGATCCACGTCAGGATGCCGAGGGTGGCACCGAGTCCCAGCGCCGACATCAGGGCCGCCTTGATCGGCAGCACCACCGAGCCGAACGCCAGGAACATCAGCAGACCGGTCACCAACACCAGCAGCAACGCCATCAGCGGCAGCCGCTGCAGCAGCGCGTCGATCGAGTCCTGGGTGAGCGTCGGGGTACCGGCCACCCACATGCGGATGCCGTCCGGTTTCTGGATGGCCCGCAGATCCTTGATGGCCTCACCGGCGGTGTCCCGGTCGACCAGACCGGCCGACATCTGGATGATCGCGGGACCGCCCGGGCCGTAGTTGCCGGCCAGTGCGCCGTCATTCGCCGATGCACTGAACTGCTTGGTGAAGCCGGGGATCTTGTTCGCCTCGTCGGCGATCTGGGCGATCTTGTTGCCTGCCGACGAGTCGTTCTCGTCGTACATGATGACGAGCTTGATCTCCTCGGTCCGCTCGGTGGGGAAATACTCGTCGAAGTTCTCCTGCGCGATGCGGCTGGGATTGTCCGGCGGCAGATACTGCTCGCTGATCCCACCGAATTTGATGCCGCCGAACGGAATGGTCAACACCAGCAGCAACAGGACCGTCGGGACCGCGGTGGCCACCGGGTGTTTCATCACCCAGCCGGACAGCCTGCCCCAGAAACCGTTGATGATCTCGTCACGGGACTTGGTGCGGCCGGTCAGATCGCCGACCTTGCGGTCGAGGCGATCGGCGGTCGGCGGAGAGAACGACCGCACGATCGGGAAGAGCGTGTAGGACAGCATCCAGCGCAGCGACAGCGCATCGACGCGGGGTCCGAGGATGCCCAGCAGTGCCGGCAGGACGGTGATCGACAGGATCGCGGCCAGCGACACCGAGGCGATCGCCCCGTAGGCCACCGACTTGAGGAATCCCTGCGGCATGATCAGCAGACATGCGATGGCCGCGACGATGATGGTCGCGGAGAAGACCACCGTCTGCCCGGAGGTCATCACGGTTCTTCGTACCGCGGCCTTCGTCGAATAGCCTTCGGCGAGCTCCTCACGGAAACGGCTGACGATGAACAGGCCGTAGTCGATGGCGATGCCCAGACCGATCAGTGTGACGACCGATTGGGCGAAGATGTTGAGCTCGGTGGCCTGCGCGATCATCTTCATGATGCCCAGCGACCCGGCGATGGTCAGGCCACCGATCAGGACGGGCAGACAGGCCGCGACGACGCCACCGAAGATGAAGAACAACATCAACGCGACCAGCGGCAGGGCGATGATCTCGGCGCGGTGGATGTCGGCGTCCATGCCGCGGGCCATGGCCCCGGCCACCGGTTGCAGACCGGCGAGCTGGAATGTCGTGCCCGGCAGGTCGTAGCGCGCGGCGATGTTGGTCAGGTCGGGTTCGAGTGTCTTGTAGTTCTCGAGCACCGTCGTGTCGTCGTTGCCGGCGACGCCGATGCTGATGAACGCGTGTTTCTTGTCCTCGGTGAAGGTGCGCGACCGGACGATGTCCTGCGCGGCCTGCCCGGCGGCGTCGGTCGGCTGATAAAAGGGGTCGATGATCTGCTGGTTGTTCAACAGCGCCTGCTGCTGACCCTCCGGGGTGGAGGTGTCGCCGTTGAAGGCGCGCTGCACGATCGTCGGGTGCTTGTCGATGAGGTCGGTGACGAACCGCTCGACCTTCGCCCCGAACTGCGGATCGTCGACGCTGGTGCCCTGTGCCGGGGTGATCAGCACGATGACGTCGGAACGGTGATCGCGGCCGAGTGCGGTGTCGGCGACGACCGATCCCTTCGCCGACTGTGACGTCGGATCGAACCAGCCGCTCTGGCTCAGATACTTGCCGAGGTCCATGCCGTACAGGCCCAGGCCGGCCATCAGGGCGACCATGACGGCGATGACGGCGAAGCGCATCCGATAGACGAATGTGCCGATGGCTCCGAACACGCCGAGTCCTTTCGTGAAGTTCGGGGAAAGATTGTCGCAGCGCCGCCTGAGTACCTGCTGAGGTACCCGCGCGGCGATCCCGCCGTCGTGCCGGTTTCCCCTCCGGCCCTTCGACCGGCCCGACTCAGCGCAGGAGCGCGCTGAGCGGCCGGAACGGTGCCAGCCAGGCGCCGTCGTCGGGCAGTGAATCCAGACCGATCCGCGGCAACGGTTCGCGGAACACCCCGGGGATGTCCTCGAGGTCGACGAACGTCAGCCCCTCGGTCGTCAACGCCCAGCTGGCGTGCTCCCGGAAGCCGATGACCGTCACCGGGATGCCCTCGGCCACGATATCGAGCAACGGTTCGCGGAAGGCCTGACCGTCAGCCGACGCCACGATCAGCCCGGCTAGTCCCACAGTGTGCCTGCGCAACTCGATGTGGTCGAGCATGTCGGCGTCGACGTCGCTGTCCTCGGCGATCTTCGGTTTGGCGAAGACCGCATAGCCGACGTTGCGCAGGGCCTCCACCCAGGGACGCACCACATCGGCGCTACCAGGCACGATGTTGGTGAAGACGGTCGCTTCGGGTTCGACGAGGACCGCGGCCGTTCGCGGCGGTGCGGCGTCGGCGGCACCGTCGGTGGATGTGTCGCGTTCCACGTCTGCGTCGCGATCCGCGCCGTCGGACTCGCCGGTGGTGGTGGCGGCCACCGCATCGGAGATCTCCGCGGTCTGCGCGAGCATCCAGCGTCCCAGCGCGTCGAAGCGTGGTCGGTGCGCGGCGGTGGGACGTCCGCCGAGGATCGCGCCCAGACCCATGTCCATGTTCGGGGCGTCCCAGACCAGCAGCACCCGCGGGGCCGAGGTCTGCCCGGAGATGGTGTCGGCGAATCGGGCGCGGGAAGCCGTGGTGGCGTCGTTCATCGCGTCTCCTCGGGGGATGTGCGTGCAGAGTGATCGGCGGTGGATGCGCGCGGAGCCGGCTTGACGTAGACGAACTCGTTCACCGCACGGCCTTCGACCTCGGCGCGGCCCTCGAATTTCGTCGTCGGCCGTTGCAACGAGATCGGCACCGGATCGGTGGCCGGCACCACATGCGGCGCGTCCGGATTCTGGGTGGCGAGGATCTCGGCGATCCATCGGGCGTAATCGGCGTGATCGGTCGCGATGTGCAGAACACCGCCGTCGACGAGGCGATCGGCCATCAATTCGATGGTGCCGCGCTGGATGAACCGGCGCTTGTGGTGACGGGACTTGGGCCACGGGTCCGGGAAGAACACCCGAATGCCGGTGAGGCTCGCCGGTTCGACCAGTTCACGCAGCACGACGACGGCGTCGCCGCGGATCATCCGGACATTGGTGAGCCCGTTGCGGTCGATCAGACCGAGCAGTTGCGCCAGACCCGGCTTGTAGACCTCGACGGCCAGCACGTCGACGTCGGGTTCCTCGGCGGCCATCGCCGCGGTCGAGATCCCGGTGCCGCTGCCGACCTCCACCACGCGCGGCGCGGAGCGCCCGAACAGCGTGCCGAAGTCCAGCGGGGGTTCCGGCCGGCGTTCGGTGTCGGTGGACAGATCGCGCCCCAAGGTCGGCCACAGGGTGTCCCAGTTGCGTTGCTGATTGGCGGTGAGCGTGCCCCGGCGGAACCGGAAACTGGTCACGCGCGGGTACAGCCGGGAGCGATCAACCTGCTCGCGGGAAGGGTCGAGTGCCCCGCCCGGCGGCGGATCGACGGTGTTGTTCACCGGTCCATCGTCGCCTATCGCCCCGACCAGATCATCCTCGACACCCCTGGCCTGTGAATTCTTCCGTCTCGGACCGGGCGTTCTCGGGTTAGGCTGCGGGCAGGGAGACCGGCGGGGGGAGGTGACATGGTCGAGGGTGACGACGCATTCGTGCGCGCGTTGAACGGCGATCCGACGCTCGTCGACGGTCTCGGGCCGGGCGTCCGCGCGGTGTTCGCCGGGTTGTGCGCCGCCTACCTCCGCCCGCTGGCGATCGCGGTCTCCGGCCGTGCCGGGACCGGCCGTGACACCATGGCCCGCGCACTGCGGGAACGACTGGCCATCTCCGCGCTCGGGCCCGGTGAGGATCCGATGGCCCTCGCCGACGCCGATCTGACCGTGTATGTACTGGTCGCGGGTGTGCGTGACACCGACCGGGCCGCTCTGGAGACTCTGGGACCCGACCGCAGCATCGTGGTGCTCGGCAAGGCCGATACCCACGACGACCCGGATGCGGCCGCGGAACGGGCCGAGCGCATCGCCTCGGAACTCGGGCGGCCGGTGATCGCGGTGTCGCAGCTGCTGGCCTGCGCCGATCTGACCGCCGACGAGGTCGCCTTCCTGCGTTCGAGTGCGCTCGGCGGTGAGCAGATGCCGTCGATGTCGGCGCGGTATCTGCGTGGCGCACCGGGTAGTGCCGAACGCCTGATGCGCCGCACCCTGCTGCAGCGACTGGACCGATACGGTATCGAGACCGCGCTCGACCTCCTCGGTGAGGACGTTCCCGGCGACGCCGGGGCGCTGAATGCCGTGCTGCATCGGCTCAGCGGGATCGACGCGCTGGTGCCCGCGATCGGTGCGCGGGTCGACGATGTTCGTCGACGACGCGCCCGGCATGCCCGTGCCGAGGTCGACGACCTCGCGGCCGCAGGTGCCGACCGTGACGTCCTCGAAACTCTCCTCCGAGTACCGCAGGTGGCGCTGTGAGCGACCTCTATCTCCGGGTCCGTGAGGCCACCGGATGTGATGTCACCGGACGGGATGTCACCGGGCGCGACGGTTCCGGCGGGCGGGCGCGGGCCCGCGTTGTGGTCGCCGGGGCACCCGGCTCGGGGGTGGGTGAGCTGACCGGGGCGATCACCGAGGTGGCCCCGGATCTCGAGGTCACCGGCCACCGGCCGGGTGAGTCGTTGCCGGTGGACGCATGCGATGGCATCGGCGTGCTGGTGATCGATCCGTCGTCGGCGCCGGAACCGGCCGATGTCGATCTCGTCACCCGGCTGCGCACCGAGATCGGCACGGTGGTGCTGGTCTGCGCCAAGATCGACGCCTTCTGGGAGTGGCCCCGCCGGCTACGGGAACATCGTCGGCACCTCGACCCGGACGAGGAGCTTCCCCTGTTCGCGGTCTCCGCGGCCGCCGCGCTCGCGGGCGCGGTCGACGAATCCGGCGTCGACGACCTGGTGTCCTGGATCGTCTCGGCCGGTTCGGCACCGACTGCCGATCGCCGGGAACGGATGCGCACCGGGGCCTGCCTCGGGGCGCTCGATGCGGCACTTCTGGCGGAGACGTCGGCGCGGCCCGAGCCCGCCGACGACGCCGAGACGCTCATGCACCGTCGCCGACTCCTCGTCGCCTCCCGCGACCGGGGTCGCACCGACCGCCTGGCCGCGGTGCGCGCCGGACTCGCCGGGGTGCGTGCGGCGTCGCTGGCCGACGCGCAGACCGGGGCACGGGTTCTGGCGCACGCGGCCACGCAACGGATCGCGCAGGCCGGCCCCCGCCAACTCGCCGATCACCCGGCCTGGGTCGACCAGGAGGTCGCGCGACTGAACGCGCGCATCGGTGCGGTCACCGACGACCGGCTCGACGAGGTCACCGCGACCACGCTGCTGGGAATCGAAACGGGTGACCCCCGCCAACCCGGTGGGCCGTCGGACCGCGCGCGCCCACCCGCCGGCTCCGGATACGGCCCGTCGCCCGTGCCCGGACGGCAGCCTCCGAGTGGTCGTCGCGGTGCCGAGGACGCGTTGGTGGTGCTGCTCGGTGCCTCCACCGGCATCGGCCTCGGACGGCTGGCGGTGGCGCCGATGGCGTCCGTGCACACACTGCAATGGGTGTCGATGCCGCTGACCCTGGTGATCGGGGTCGCGGTGGCGTTATGGGTGGTCGGGGTGCGCCGCGCCGGGGCCCGCCGCGCCGAACTGCGGGCCTGGTCGGCCGAGGTGCTGGCCGAGGCACGGGCCACGATCGAACGAGGCGTGGCCGCGGCCGTCACCGACACCGAATCGCGGTTGACCGGGCAGATCATCCGTCATCACGAGCGGCGGGTTCGGCAGGTGTCCGCCGATGTCGCCGCACTCGACGAACAACTGCGGGGGCTGCGTGCCGAGCGGGCGGGCGCCGACCGGCAGCGCCAGGCGCGTGTCGACGAGCTCCGTCGGCTGCGTGCGACGGCGGCGGCGCGTGTGCAGGAACTGTGGATGGACGGCGCCGCAGAGCCCGACGTCGGAGAGGAGAGACGCGATGGACCCGTTCGTACCGGGAGAGGGTGAGCAGTCCGAGATCGGCGCGGAGCGGATCGATCCGCTGGTCGCCGGCGACGCTCATGGGGATGGCGCGCTCGACGGGGTGGATCCCGTCGCCCACTCCGCGGGGGTGGGCGGAGCGATCCCGGGGCTCGACGATCTCGGGACTCCCGCCGACGATCACCTGTGGATGTACGACGACGGACGCATCTGGGATCTCGGTCCGGCCGACGTCGACACCGACGACGACGGCGTGAAGGACTCGCTGACCCGTACCGGTCCGGACGGGTTGACCGTGTACACCGACCGTGACAACGACGGCCGCGTCGACACCGTGACGCGCATCGGCTCGGACGGGAGTTACCAGGCACACACCCTCGACGACTCCGGGAACTGGGTTCCGACCGACGTCGGTAGGCTGGAATGAAACGACCTCGAGTGTCGCCGACATCTCCGGATTTCGCCAGGGTCTAAAGTCGCTGATTCAACCGAATTTCGCTGATCAGGACCTTTTCCCGGCGGCTTGCGGGATAAGTGAACATGCGGAAATGTGGCATACGCCGCATCTGTTCACCCCGGGACCTAGCGGCCGTTCGGTCGTCGTATCCTGGGCATAAGCCGCCGTACCACCCGGCCGCCGACGACGGTGGCCAACTCCGAGGAGGAGCCCATGACCGCAGCAACCATCCCCGGGCTGGACCCGAGTGAAGCGCCCACGAAACATGCGGGCCTACTGGCGTGGGTCGCCGAAGTCGCCGAGCTGACCCAGCCCGACCGCGTGGTGTGGTCCGACGGCAGCGACGAGGAATGGGATCGCCTCAGTGCGCACCTGGTCGACGCCGGCACCTTCGTCAAGCTCAACGACGACAAGAAGCCGAACAGCTTCCTGGCCAAGTCCGACCCCGCCGACGTCGCCCGCGTCGAGTCGCGCACGTTCATCTGCTCCGAGAACGAGGCCGACGCCGGCCCGACCAACAACTGGGTGGCGCCCGCCGAGATGCGCGCCACCATGACCGAGCTCTACCGCGGTTCGATGCGCGGCCGGACGATGTTCGTGATCCCGTTCTGCATGGGGCCGCTCGGCTCGGCCTCGCCGAAGCTCGGCGTCGAGCTCACCGACTCCGAGTACGTCGTGCTCTCCATGAAGATCATGGCGCGCGTCGGCGCGAAGGTCCTCGACATCCTCGGAGAGGACGGCTTCTTCGTCAAGGCGCTGCACTCGGTGGGCGCACCGCTGGAGCCCGGTCAGGCCGACGTCGCGTGGCCGTGCAACGCCGACAAGTACATCACACACTTCCCGGAGACCCGCGAGATCTGGTCCTACGGATCGGGCTACGGCGGCAACGCGCTGCTCGGCAAGAAGTGCTACGCGCTGCGGATCGCCTCGGTGATGGCCCGCGACGAGGGCTGGATGGCCGAGCACATGCTGATCCTCAAGCTGACCAGCCCGGAGAACAAGGTCTACTTCGTCGCGGCCGCCTTCCCGAGCGCCTGCGGCAAGACCAACCTCGCGATGATCCAGCCGACCATCCCCGGATGGAAGGCCGAGACCGTCGGCGACGACATCGCCTGGATGCACTTCGGTGAGGACGGCCGGCTCTACGCCATCAACCCGGAGTTCGGATTCTTCGGTGTCGCCCCGGGAACCAGCGACGACTCCAACCCGAACGCGATGAAGACCATCGAGGCCGGAAACACCCTGTACACCAACGTCGCCGAGACCGACGACGGTGACATCTGGTGGGAGGGAATCGGTACCGACGCACCCGCCCACCTCACCGACTGGCTGGGTCAGGACTGGACCCCGGAATCCGATCATCCTGCCGCACACCCGAATTCGCGTTACTGCACCCCGATCTCGCAGTGCCCGTCGCTGGCGTCGGAGTGGGATGACCCGAAGGGTGTGCCGATCTCGGCGATCCTGTTCGGCGGTCGCCGCAAGACCACCGTGCCGCTGGTGACCGAGGCACGTGACTGGCAGAACGGCGTCTTCATGGGCGCCACCGTCGGCTCCGAGCAGACCGCCGCCGCCGAGGGCAAGGTGGGCACCGTGCGCCGCGACCCGATGGCGATGTTGCCGTTCATGGGCTACCACGTCGGCGACTACTTCCAGCACTGGATCGATCTGGGCAAGAACGCGGACGCCTCGAAACTGCCGAAGGTGTTCTACGTCAACTGGTTCCGTCGCGGTGACGACGGCCGCTTCCTGTGGCCCGGATTCGGCGAGAACAGCCGCGTGCTGAAGTGGATCATCGGCCGGATCGAGGGCGAGAACGAGGGTGTGCACACCCCGATCGGCATCGTCGCCAAGCCCGACGAGATCGACGTCACCGGACTGGATGTGCCGGCCGCCGACGTCGAGGCGGCACTGAACTTCGACGAGGACGAGTGGCGTCGCGAGCTGCCGCTGATCGAGGAGCTCTTCGAGTTCGTCGGTGAGAAGCTGCCCACGAGCCTGCAGGACGAACTCGATCAGCTCAAGCAGCGTCTCGGCTGATCACTCCGCGTGTCGGCTTGACTCTCATCAAACTCTCAAGAGTGGGTTGAGCTGATCGGCTGACTCTGCGGTATCGTTGCCCCCTATGAGGATTCGCTCGTGGGGGGCAGCGTTCGTTTCGGCAACCGCAATCGCGGTGTCGCTGAACGCGGGTGTGGCCGATGCCGCACCCGCGCCGGGATTCTCGGTCACATCACGGTACGTCGATACCGAGATCGCGCCTGGGATACCGACTTTCGGTGCCATCTCAGGAATGGACCGGATCGGCAACGGTGATTACGCGATGATCTCCACCGACGTGGGACGAGCGGGCCCGGCCCGGTTCTACACCGAACACATCAATTTCTCGGCCGGACTCGGCCAACTCGGGGTCCCGGCACTGACCGGTGGCGGCACCGTGCTGGGGCCGGGCAACCTCCCACTCCTTCCCGGTGCCGCGCAGTTCGAGGGCATCCGCAAGCTCGGTGGTGACTACGTGGTGGTCAGCGGCGGGAACCAGGAATTCGTCCGCCAGATCGGATCGATCGGTACGTTCGTCCGAGACCTGCCGCTGCCGTCGGCGTGGCGGCCCACCAGCAAGGCCGGGGTCAACGGACAGCGTGGCCTCACCGGGGTCGCGGTCGGCCCGCGCGGACAGATCAGCGTCATCACCGCCGGGGGACTGCGTCAGGATCCCGCGAACGCCGCCCGGCTGCTGACCTTCGGCGCCGGCCGCACGGTGCCGCAACGGGAGTTCGTCTACCGCACCGACGGTGACAAGGTCGCCGCCGACGTGATCGCCGTGAACGACACCGATTTCCTGGTGCTCGAGCGCGGTCGTGGGCGTGTGACACGTATCTACTGGACCACCACCCGTGGCGCCGACGCGGTGACCAACAAGGCGAAGCTGGCCGGCAACGAGAAGGCCATGCCCAAGACGCTGATCTTCTCCACCGATCCCGTGCCCGGCCTGGTGACCGGCAACATGTCGGGAATGGCTTGGGGCAACTGGCTTCCCGACGTCCGAGGTCAGAACTACCGGGCGCGGATGCTCTACGTCGTCACCAACAACATGTTCAACGGACCGACGCGTGTGCACGCCATCGAGGTCCGCTTCCCGCGCCGCTGACACCGGCGACGGTCAGACAAATGGTGTACCCGGACGTCCAGTTGGGGGAAACCCCTGATGGCCATTGCGGGCGCAACCTGGCACCGTGGTGGCCATGACATCAGCGCACGCAGAATTGACGCAGCCGAGTGGCACCGCGGTGGCCGCCGGGGCGGAAGACCTCACCAAGGTCTACGGGACGGGCGACACCGCGGTGCACGCGTTGCGGGGTGTGACGATCGAGTTCGCCAAGAGCGAGTTCACCGCCATCATGGGCCCCTCGGGCTCGGGCAAATCGACGCTGATGCACTGCCTCGCCGGACTCGACGAGGCGTCGGGTGGCCGGGCCTACATCGGAGACGTCGCGCTCACCGGGCTCTCCGACAAGGAGATGACCAAACTGCGGCGGGACCGCATCGGATTCGTCTTCCAGTCGTTCAATCTGGTGCCGACCCTGACCGCGGCCGAGAACATCACCCTGCCCCTCGACATCGCCGGCCGTGACGTCGACCGCGAATGGTTCGACACCGTCGTCGGCCGGCTCGGCATCGGTGACCGGCTCGGACACCTGCCGACCGAACTGTCCGGCGGACAGCAGCAGCGCGTCGCCTGTGCGCGTGCGCTCGTCGGGCGGCCCGACATCATCTTCGGCGACGAGCCGACGGGCAACCTCGATTCGCGCTCCTCCGGCGAGGTGCTGTCGATCCTGCGCGCCGCCACCGACGAATTCGGCCAGACCGTCGTCATCGTGACGCACGACCCGCGGGCGGCGTCCTACGCCGATCGCGTCGTGTTCCTCGCCGACGGCAACATCGTGCGAGAGCTGACCCGGCCCACCGCCGACGACGTGTTCGAGGTGATGCGGCATCTCGACGACGATCACTTCGTGACCCCGGAGACTCCGTCCGTGACCCCGGAGACTCCGTCCACGACCGACGATGACCGGCCCGGGCCCGTGCTCTCCAAGACTCTCTCCGAGGAGCCGGTGGCCGACGCCGGGGTGGGTCGGCATCAGGCCTCGGATCAGGGCTCCGATACCGCCGAACCGGATTCCGACGACCCGGATTCCGGAGATCCGGATACCGATCCGGACACCGGCCCGGACACCGCCGCGGGGCGCGGCCGGCACGAGGCCCGCTGATCCGATGGCCTCATCATCGGTGATGCGCAAGGTTTCCCTGCGAAACCTGCGCGCCCACAAGCTTCGTCTGGTCCTCACGGTGTTCTCGATCGTGCTGGGTACCTCGTTTGTTGCCGGGTCGATCGTGTTCACCTCGACCATCTCCCACGCCTTCAACTCGATCTTCGACAACGCCGCCCCCGGCGTTTCCGTCCAGGTGACCCCGGAGTCGTCGACGTCGGCCGGGGTCCCCGACAGTGTGGTCACCGACCTCGAGAACCGCCGGGAGGAACTCGGGATCGGCAAGCTGGTGACCAACCAGTCGGGACTGGTCACGCTGGCCGGTGCTGACGGTTCGGCCATCCAGTCCGGTGGGGCGCCGAGTGTCGGTACCGCCTACATCCCTCCGGGACAGGCGATCTCGCCGGAGACCCTGTTGCCGGGTGGTCGGGCGCCGTCGGGGCCGAACGAGATCGTCGTCAACTCCTCGGCCGCCGACACCGGTGGGCTCAAGGTCGGATCGAAGACCAAGGTGGTTGTCGGACAGGGAAATTCCCGGCCGATGGACGTGACGGTCGTCGGTCTGCTCGATCTACCCACCGCCACCGGCGGATACGTCAACGTCCAGTTCGATCAGGCCACCGCCGCGACACTGTTCTCCGACGGTTCCCATGTCTCCCTGGTCGACATGACCGCGGCGTCCGGGGTGTCCGATGACGAACTCGCCGACCGGGTGCGGGCGGTCCTGCCGGCCGACGAGTACAAGGTGCGGACCGGTGACCAGGTGCGCCAGGACCAGAAGGATCAGGTCAACGAGTTCCTGACGATCTTCACCGGAATCCTGTTGGCATTTGCCGCGATCGGACTCATCGTCGGCACGTTCATCATCTACAACACCTTCTCGATGATCGTCGCCCAACGTAACCGGGAGCTCGCCTTGCTGCGCGCCATCGGCGCGAGTCGTCCGCAGGTGTCGCGATCGGTGCTGTTCGAGGCGTTCATCGTCGGGATCATCGGCGGGGTGGTCGGGCTCGGCGTCGGCATCGGGTTGGCCGCGATTCTGAAGGCCATCATCACCTCCACATCCGGATTACCCAGTGGCTCACTGCAGGTCGGGGTGTGGGCGGTGGTCGCGGCGATGTTCGTCGGCGTCGTGGTGACGATGATCAGTGCGTGGGTGCCGGCGGTGCGCGCGTCGCGGGTGTCGCCGGTGGAGGCGATGCGCGCCGGCGTCACCGAAGGGTCTGCGCCACTGCGCAATCGGACGCTGGTCGGGATCTTCTTCCTGCTCGTCGCCATCGGCACGATCGCCTGGGGTGCGCTCGGTGAAGGCCTGCTGCGGGCCGTGGTGGTGGGTGTCGGCGCGGGTGCGGCGATCATCGCCACGGTCCTGGCCGGGCCGGCGTTGGCGCGGCCGATCGTCGGCGCCCTCGGCCGGGTCATCGGCGCGCCGTTCGGCACGGTCGGACGCCTGGCCCGGACGAATGCGGTGCGCAATCCGCGTCGATCGGCGGCGACCGCCTTCGCGCTCACGCTGGGTCTGATGCTGGTCGCGGTGATCGGCACTCTCGGGAGTTCGTTCAAGGGCACCGTCGACGAGGCCGTCGACAGCGGTGTGCGCGCCGACTACATCCTGGTGGGCAGCAACAACCTGCCCGTTCCGGAGTCGGTCAGTGCTGCGGTCAAGAACGTTCCGGGCATCGCGGAGGAGGTGTCGTTCGGGATCGTGACCGCCCGGATCGACGGGGAACGGCGGTCGGGGTACGCGGCCGTCGGCGGTGATCTCGCCGCCGTGTCGGTGGTGAACATGCTCGACGGGGCGTCGGATCAACTACCCGCCGACGGCATGTTCATCAGTGAGCGGACCGCCCTCGAACGGGGCTGGAAGCGCGGGCAGACCCTCACCTTCACCTCCGCGACCGGCGCGGATGTCCCGGTGACGATCGCCGGGGTCTACCAGGACAACGAGGGCCTGCAGCCGTGGATCGTCGGCGAGAAGGTGTACGACGAGGTGATGCCTCCGGCGAGTCGCACCAGCATCGTCGTGTTCATCACCGCGGCGCCGGGCACGAACCTCGACACGCTGCGCCGCGACCTGGAAGCCGCCACGAAGGATTATCTGACCGTGCAGGTGCAGAGTCGTGAGCAGTACAAGAGCAGCATCTCCACGCAGATCGACCAGATGCTCGCGACGCTGTACGGCATGCTCGGGTTGGCGTTGCTGATCGCGGTGCTCGGGATCGTGAACACGCTGGCCCTGTCGGTGGTCGAACGGAAACGTGAGATCGGCATGCTCCGGGCCATCGGCACTCTGCGCAGTCAGATCCGGCGGACGATCTACATCGAGTCGGTCCTCATCGCGATCTACGGCGCCGTTCTCGGTGTGGTGCTGGGGTCGGTCATCGGGTGGGCGTTGGTGCGCACCCTGGCGCGCTGGGGTCTCGGCGACCCGGTGTTGCCGTGGTCCTTGATGGGATGGACGTTGCTGGCGTCTGCCGTCGTCGGCGTGTTGGCCGCCCTGTGGCCGGCGGTCCGGGCGGCCCGCACGCGGCCGCTGGAGGCGATCGCGGAGGGCTGACCGTCGATGATTCCCTGCTGATCGGGGGTGAGGCGTTCGGGTGATCGACATGGGTGGCGGATCGGCTGCCGGGGATTTGGCACAATCGGCCCATGAGCCAGCCACCCGGAGAACCGCACGATCCGCGCATACCACCGCAGACACGCGCCTTCGAGCCTGACCAGAACCCTGCCGAGTATCCCGAGTCGGGCTATGTGGGCGCGGGACAACCGGCATACACGCAGCCGGCCTACACACAGGGCGCCTACACCGCGGGGCCGTATGCGGGGGGACCCGGCGGACCTGCCGATCCCGATGGGTCGGGCGGCGGCGGGTCGGGTGGCGGTGGTCGCCGCACGCTGTATCTGGCGTTGGCGGTCGTTGCGGCGCTCGTCATCATCGTGGTGGCGGCCGTACTGATCGTGCGGAGTTCGGGTGGCGATGAATCATCCGCCGCTGCGTCGAGCACGACGACGGTGTCCAGCGAACGCCCGTCGTCGTCTACGACGACCACCACGACGGAGGAGACCACGACGACCACGGAAGCGGCCTCGGGGTCGGTGGTGTATCAGCTCACCGGCAGCGGTGATGTCGCCGGTGTCCGTTATCGCGCGGGCACCGACTTCGCCATCGACCCGGTGACGGCGGCACCGTGGAGCAAGGCCACGCGGGTGGGCGGCGGCACCGCCGAACTCACCGCGGTCGTGCTCCGCGGCCCGGTGACATGCACGATCCTTCAGGGCGAGGAGTTGTTGACCTCGAACACCAGCAACGGAGGCCTACTCCGTTGCGTCGCAGACCTTCCCAACTGAGCGGACCCAACTGGGACGCGCTGGACCGAATCCGATTGCCGCAGCACTCAAATGCCTGCTCATCGTCGGACCCAGGTCCAGATCAGTTGTCACTGTGGAGTTGTCAAGGTACCGATGCGGTCCCGGCCGGAGCCGGGTGCGGGTTGGTTGGTCTGTTGTTAAGCGTGGGCTTTATTGGGCGCTGGTAGTGCCCCTAACCAGCTGGTCGATCCGAGCCCCATTGCCCGTTGGTCGAGCCCCTCTGCCCGTCGGTCGAGCCGGTGAGGAGCGCTAGCGACGAGCCGTGTCGAGACCTCGCAAGGCAAGGCTGTAGATCGAATTGTCATGCCACACCCGGCAATCCATCCAACGTCATGGTCCTGCGGTGATAGGACCGCAGCCATCGTCGTTGTGGGTCAACACTTTTCGGTGGAATCAACCAGGGGTGGTGATCGGCTCCCATGACGACGTCCCATCCGTTATGGTGGACGGCGTCATGGCAGGCCGTGCAGAGCAAAGCGCCGTTCTCCAAACAGGTTTCGCCACCGTCAATCCAATGGATGATATGGTGCGCCTGGGTTCGTGAGGGCGGCGCTCCACACTTGATGCACCCTTTGTCTCGGTGTGTCAGCGCTCGTCGTTGGGCCCGGTTGAACAATCGGATGGTCCGTCCGAGTGACAGGGGTACCTCGTCTTTGCTGACGATCATGACGCCGACGGTGGCGTCGCAGCACAGTTTGCGGGCGGTGGCTTCGGTGACCGATCCCATGAACTGCAGGGATGCCAATGAGGGTGTGCCGGTGGGGATGGTGAGGTTGACCAGTTCGGTGGGCATCCGTGGC